>DAOWKH010000048.1 GCA_030639955.1 Candidatus Omnitrophota bacterium
ACTCCTAAATTTAAAGTTCGTAAATATAACAGATGTCGTCTGTGTGGAAGACCACGAGGTTATTTGCGGATGTTCGGGTTGTGCAGGATATGTTTTCGCGAACTTGCATCTAAAGGAGAGCTTCCCGGGATAACCAAGGCAAGCTGGTAGCTCAACTTTGGCTTTTGCCAAAGTTGAGAAATCCCAAGCACCAAATCCCAAGCACCAATGGAGCACCAAGCACCAATTTTCAAACAAAGACAAATCAGGAAGGGTTCTGTTTGAAAATTGAAAATTCTGACGACGAGTGAGCGTTAGCGAGCGAGGAGGAGCAGTGGATCCAATTGCAGATGCTTTAACAATTATAAGAAATGGAAGTAAAAACAGAAAGAGAGCGGTCAATATCCCTGCTTCTCACTTAAAAGAAAGGATCGTAGATATTTTTAAGAAAGAAGGGTATATTGAAGATTATCAATTTATTAAAGATAACAAGCAGGGAATGTTGAGGGTTTATTTGAAATATAAGAAGGCAAAATCCGCTTCCTCCAAAAAAGAAAAAGCGGCGATTATGGGTTTAAAAAGGATATCCAGACCTAGTCGGCGAGCATATGTTACAAAGGAACAAATCCCCTATGTTCTTGAGGGATTAGGCAGTGCTATCATTTCTACTTCCCAGGGGATACTTAGCGACAAAGAAGCAAGAGAAATAGGCGTAGGCGGAGAGGTTATTTGTTATATATGGTAAGGAGGCGGCCGTGTCCCGTATAGGAAAGAAGCCAATAGATATCCCCCAAGGAGTGAAAGTTAAAATCGAAGGAGATACTATTGGAATAGAAGGACAAAGAGGAAAATTAGAATTTTCCTTTTCTCCTCGCTTGAAGATTAAACAGGAGAATAATCAGATTTTGGTCAAAAGAGACAGCAATTCCAAATTAGATCGTTCTTTGCATGGATTAACCCGCAGCTTAATTGCCAATATGGTTGAGGGAGTAACCAAAGGTTATGAAAAACGGCTGGAGATCCGCGGGGTTGGCTATCGGGCGCAGCTTAAAGGCAAGGAACTGACTTTGAATTTAGGATTTTCTCATCCCATTAATTTCTCTATCCCCGAGGGCATAACTATTGAAGTTCCTTCGCCCACTCAGATTGTGGTGAAGGGGATTGATAAAAAGGATGTGGGGGAGGTTGTTGCTCAAATTCGCAATTTGCGTCCGCCCGAATCTTACAAAGGAAAGGGGATCCGTTATATAGGCGAATATGTGAAGCAGAAACAGGGGAAGAAAGTAGCATAAATGAAACTACAATTTAGCGAGGTGAAAGCCGAAGCTAAATTGTTTAGTTGAATTTACCCCGACGTAACGTCGGGGTTCAATGCAGCCATACAATTTAGTCTCTCCCGAAGTTTCGGGATCGCTTAAATTGTGGCTTTATTGAAAATGCAAAAATCAAAATTAGGGATAAAAAATAAAAAAGAGTTGGGGCGAATAAAAAGACATAGACGAGTGAGAAAGAAGGTTTTTGGGACAGCAGAGGTTCCTCGTCTATGCGTCCATCGGAGTTTAAAAAACATAGAAGCACAATTGATTGATGATATAAAACAGAGAACCATCTTTTCTCTTTCTACAAATAGCAAGGAATTTAAGCAAAAATTGGTTCATCGCGGCAATATAAAAGCAGCTTCTTTATTAGGAGAGATTTTTGCCCACGAGGTTCAGAAAAGAAAGCCCCGAAAAGTTGTTTTTGACCGTGGAGGTTATCTTTATCACGGAAGAGTAAAGGCCTTTGCTGAGAGCGTCCGTAAAGGTGGGTTAATATTTTAACGAGGCATATCTATGAAAACTGATAAGAAAGAGGGAAAGAAAGCAGAAGAATTTGTGGAGAAGTTGGTAGATATTACCCGCGTAGCCAAGGTTGTTAAAGGAGGAAGGCACTTTGCCTTTCGGGTTAGCGTCGTTGTTGGAGATGGTAAAGGAAGAGTTGGTTACGGTGTTGGAAAAGCAAGAGAGATTCCCGCGGCAGTGAGCAAAGCAAGTCAGCTTGCCAAGAAGAATCGTTTCTCTGTCCCTCTAAAAGGAGTCACTATCCCTCATGAAATAATTGGAAATTATGGAGCAGCAAAGGTGTTATTAAAACCTGCCAGCAGGGGCACAGGCGTGATTGCCAGCAAAGTGGTAAAGGCAATGTGTGAATGTGCGGGCATAAGGGATATTTTGACTAAGTGTTTAGGAACAACTAATCCGCTAAATGTGATGAAAGCAGTGGCCAATGGATTTGCTAGTTTTAAAACACAAGAATAATGAAATTATACCGAAAAAAAAGAGTTGGGCGAGGTTCTGGTTCAGGACACGGTGGAACCTCTTGTCGAGGCAATAAAGGGCAGAAGAGCCGTTCGGGTAAGAAAATAAGATTGGGGTTTGAAGGCGGGCAGATGCCTTTGACCCGAAGAGTTCCCAAGCGTGGTTTTAGCAATAAAAGATTTGCTGACAGAGTTAATATTGTAAATCTTTCTTCGTTAGCAAAAATCTCTTCAAAGGAAATTAACCCCAACTTATTGAGAGAGATGAAGGTTGTAAAGAGAAATGGCCGGATTAAGATATTGGGCAAAGGAGAGATTAACAGACCTTTAAGCGTCCAAGCAGATTATTTCTCTAAATCTGCCCGTGAGAAAATAGAAAAAGCGGGAGGAAAGACAATTGAAATATCAAATATCAAAAATCAAATATCAAAAACACAAACCAAAAATATAAAAATTGAAGAAGCGAAAACTAAAGGACCATAACTTTTCTGTTTTCAATTTTTTCAGTTTTTAATATGTGTATTTGATTTTTGGTCTTTGGTCTTTGATTTCTGACGAGCGAGCGTAGCGAACGAGGAGGGTATGTTTCAAGCATTATTTAATATCTTTAAGATTGCTGACTTGAGAAAGAAGGTTTTATTTACCTTAGGTCTTATTGTGGTTTATAGAATAGGTGCGTTTATCCCTACGCCGGGGATTGATGGAGCAAATTTAGCCAGGTTCTTTGATAATATTGCCCGCACACAGGGCGGGACGTTGTTTGGGATTATGAATATGTTCAGCGGTGGGGCGATGCGCCAGCTTACTATCTTTGCCTTGGGGATTATGCCCTATATCACCGCTTCTATTATTCTCCAGCTTCTTACCGCTGTTTTTCCCAATTTAGAGAAATTGACCAAAGATCCTGAGGGGCATAAGAGATTGGTTCAGTATACCCGCCAGGGCACAGTTATTCTCTGTTTGATTCAGGCATTATTTGTGAGCATGTGGTTGGAAAATCCGGCTCATTTTGGAAATCTGCAAATTGTTCAATTTCCGGGGTGGAGATTTCGTTTACTGACGATGCTTACCCTTACCACCGGCACGACCTTTATAATGTGGTTAGGGGAACAGATTACCGAGAGAGGAATTGGTAACGGAATCTCTCTGATTATTACCGCCGGAATTATCTCGCGTTTGCCCACTGCTGTTTATCAACTTTCCTCGCTGCTTTATCAGAGGCAGGTGTCTGCCTTCACTTTATTGCTGATATTGATAATCGCCGTTGCAGTGGTAGGGGCAGTAGTCTTGATTACCCAGGGGCAAAGAAAAATTCCGGTGCAGTATGCGCGCAGGATTGTGGGAAGAAAGATTTATGGGGGTCAAGCAACTTATATCCCATTAAGAGTCAATCAAGCCGGAGTAATGCCGATTATTTTTGCCCAGTCAATAATTCTTTTCCCGGCTACTATTGCCGGTTTGACCGCTAGCCCTGTTATTCAATCTATCGCCCGGGCTTTAACTCCGGGAAGGCTTTTTTATAGTTTATTTTACAGTATCATGATTATCTTTTTTGCCTATTTCTATACGGCGATTTCTTTTAATCCTAAAGATATCGCCGATAATATGAAGAGATACGGCGGTTTTGTTCCTGGAATTAGACCGGGGAGAAATACTGCCGAATACTTTGATTATATAATGAACAGGATTATCCTGCCCGGGGCAATATTTTTGGCAATTATCGCTATAATGCCCCAGATAATTTATAAGGGTTTTAAGATTCCTTATTTAGTGGCCTCTTTTTTTGGTGGCACTGCTTTGTTGATTGTAGTTGGTGTTTTATTAGATACAATGCGCCAGATTGAATCCCATCTGTTGATGCGCCATTATGAAGGGTTTGTCAGTAAAGGGAGAATAAGAGGACGCCGGTGATGGCAAATAGCAAATACGATATGCGAATAGTATTTCTAGGACCACCGGGGGCGGGGAAGGGGACACAGGCAGAGGTAGTTTGTAAACATTTTACTCTGGAACATATCTCTAGCGGAGATTTACTGCGTTCGGTGGTTAAAAGTAATTCTCCGATGAGCGAGAAAATCAGAGAATTTATGGATAAAGGACTACTTGTGCCCGATGAGATTGTGGTAGAGATTGTTGCCCAGGAGATTAAAAAGGATAGAAAAGGTTTTGTTCTGGATGGATTCCCCCGCAATCTAACTCAAGCAGAGTTTTTAGACAATTCTTTATCTCCCCTGAATATCTGTTTAGATAGAATATTAAATTTTGTTACTTCTCCCCAAAAAATTATTGAGCGCCTTTCAGGAAGAAGGATTTGCCCAAAATGCCAGGCGATTTACCATATTAAAAATATGCCGCCTTCAAGAGAGGGCATTTGTGATAAATGCGCTGGTCCGCTTCTGCAAAGAAATGACGATAAAGAGAAAACTATAAGAGAGAGGTTGAAGGTCTACAGTCAGCTCTCTGAGCCTCTGATTGAATATTATAGAGAAAAAGAAATTCTTTGCGATGTTGATGGAGATTTGGATGTGGACGCGTTGTTTGAAATAATTAAGAGATTGCTGGAAAATCCAGCAATCTCTGATTACAGCGATTAAAAGACGATTACACACCTGCCCGCCAGATTGGCAGGCGGGGATTAAATAATGATTGTTCTCAAAAGCGACAAAGAAATTGAGTTGATGCGGGAGGCCGGACGGATTGTAGCCTATGTCTGGCAGGAATTGGAAAAGAAAGTAGCCCCCGGGATTAGCGGAAAGGAATTAGATAGATACGCTGAAAGGATAATTTTAGAAAAAGGAGCAATACCTGTATTTAAAGGGCATCGGGGCTTTCCAGGGGCAATTTGCGTTTCGGCAAATGAGGTTATCGTTCACGGCATTCCTACGAAAAAAAAATTAGAAGAAGGTGATATCGTAAGTTTAGATGTAGGGGTGAAATATAAGGGATATTGTGGCGATGGGGCAATAACCTTACCTGTAGGGAGAGTTTCTCCCGAGGCAAAGAGGTTAATTGAGGTAACTCGCGATTCACTTTTTAAGGCAATTAAACAAGCAAAGGTCGGAAATCATCTTTCTGATATTTCCTGGGCAGTGCAGAGCTTTGTAGAGAAACAGGGGTTTTCGATTATCCGTAAATTTGTTGGGCACGGGATTGGCAAAGAGATTCATGAAGACCCTCGGATTCCTAATTTTGGTAAGCCGCATCAGGGAGCGGTTTTAGAAAAAGGGATGGTTTTCTGTATCGAGCCGATGGTATCTGCCGGGGGCTACGAAGTGGAGATAAGTTCTGATGGTTGGACAGCAACTACAAGAGACAAGAGTTTGAGTGCTCATTTTGAGCATATGGTGGCAATTACAGGTAGAGGAGCGGAGATACTGACAGAATTAAGTAGCGAGTAGCAAGTAGAGAGTAGAGAGATTTTTAAATTACAAACCGCAAGCACAATTATCAATTACCTCCGCCGAATTGGCGGATTCATTGAATTTTTCCATCCTCCGTAGCAGTAGCCTGCTACTGCGGAGGACGGGCATTTATTTAATTTTCAATTGAAAATTCTAAAATTAGAAATTGATTGAAAATTAGAAATTGAAAATTGTAAATTCTGACGACGAGCAAGTGGAGCGAGCGAGGAGGAGGAGGAGTGTGTCCAAAGAAGATTTGATTCAAACAGAGGGAAGGGTTGTGCAGGCTTTGCCCAACGCAATGTTCCGCGTAGAGTTAGAAAATGGGCATAAAGTTCTGGCTCATATTTCAGGGAAAATAAGAATGCACTATATTCGTATCCTTGTAGGAGATAAGGTTAAAGTCGAACTTTCTCCTTATGATCTAACGCGGGGAAGAATTGTTTATCGGGAGAAGGGATGAAAGTCAGAGCGTCAGTAAAGAGAATTTGCGAGAGATGCAAGATTATTAAGCGAAAAAGAGTTGTGCGGGTAATTTGTCCCAATCCTAAGCATAAACAGAGACAGGGATGATTTCTGACGAGCGAACGGAGTGAAGGAGGAGGTGGAGGGTGCCCAGAATTAGCGGTGTAGATATTCCGAAGGAAAAAAGAATAGAGATTGCACTTACTTATATTTATGGCATTGGAATGACTTTGTCGGGTAGAATCTTGAAGGCAGCAGATATAAACCCGGATAAGAGGGCGAAAGATCTTGCCGAGGAAGAAGTTTCGCGTTTAGCGGCAATTATTCAGAAGGAATATGAAGTAGAAGGGGAGCTGAGGAGAGAAGTTTCTCAGAATATCAAGCACCTTATAAATATTGGCACTTATCGCGGGCTGCGCCATCGTAAGGGTTTGCCAGTGAGAGGGCAGAGAACTTCTACTAATGCTCGCATAAGAAAAGGACCACGAAAAG
>DAOWKH010000089.1 GCA_030639955.1 Candidatus Omnitrophota bacterium
CAGATGCTTAGACGAGCCCTTGCTGAAACCCAACAGGAAAAGGAAGAAAAAAAGAAACAGCTCAACGAATTAACCAGAAAAAAGGGAGTGCTGGAGGAACAAATAGCTGAATTAAAAAACGGGCAGAAGAACCTTCTATCGCAAAAGGAGGAAATAGAAAAAGAGCTAATTGGACTAAGAGATGAGAAACAAGAGTTGAGCAAGCTGATTAATCGGCGCAGAGAGGAGGAAGGAGAGACAGAGAGGCAGCTTTTTTCCTTTGCTGAGAAAATCCAGAAATTAGAGCTCGAAGAGCGGGAATTTGTTTTAGAAATGAGGAACACCCATCAAAGAATGGAGGAAAAATATAGTTTAAATATTGAAGAAGTGGTGCCCGAAGAAATTGATTGTGAAGAAACAAGAGGGAAGATAGAGAGGTTAAACAGAAGATTAGAAGGATTGGGCAGCGTAAGTTTATCTGCCATTGAAGAACAGGAACGTTTGGATGAACGATTGTCTTTTCTTGTCGGGCAAAGAGAAGATTCAATATTGGCAAAAAGGTCTATCCAAAAAGCAATAGTAAAACTGGATGAGCAGGCAAAAGAGATGTTTATAGAGACATTAGATAAAGTAGAAAAGGAATTTAATCATTTTTTTAACCTTCTCTTTTTAGGCGGCGAGGCGAGGATTAAAAGAGAAGGAGATATCTTGAATAGCGATATCCGACTCATTGTTCATCCGCCGGGCAAGAAACTCCAGGATGCCTTACTCCTATCCTCAGGCGAAAGGGCTCTGACTGCTATTGCTCTCTTGTTTGCCATATTCAGGGTGAAACCAAGCCCATTTTGCGTTTTAGATGAGGTAGATGCCTCTTTAGATGAATCCAACATTGGCCGCTTTGTAGATATCCTGAAGGAATTTATCCAAAAGACCCAGTTTATTATTATCACCCACAATAAAAGGACGATTAGTATTGCCGACATAATTTATGGGGTGACAATGGAAGAGAAAGGGATTTCTAAGTTGGTTTCAGTGAATTTAGAGGGGAGAGAAAAATGACCAAAATTAAAAATATAAACGCAAGAGAAATTTTGGACTCGCGAGGCAACCCAACAGTAGAGGTAGAGGTATTTTTAGAAAGTGGGCTCAAGGGGAGAGCAGATGTCCCTTCAGGCGCTTCTACGGGCAAATACGAGGCACTGGAATTACGCGATGGAGAGAAAAGATATAATGGTAAAGGTGTTCAACAGGCAGTAAAGAATATCAGGGAAATGATTGCTCCTCAGCTCATTGGAAGAGATACAGAAAAACAGGAGGAATTAGATGAGCTGATGCTTGCTTTAGATGGCACAGAGAACAAAGCAAAATTGGGAGCAAATGCCATCTTAGGGGTTTCTCTGGCGATTGCCCGCACGGCGGCTTTAAACAAAGGAATACCTTTTTATCGCTATATTAGTGAATTATTCGGAACTGAGCCAAAAGTTCTCCCCTTGCCAATGATGAATGTAATCAACGGTGGAATGCATGCTGATAATCCTTTGGATTTGCAGGAATTTATGATTGTGCCTCTGGGCGGAGAAAATTTTAAGGAAGGGTTGAGGATGGCTGCAGAGACCTTTCAGCAATTAAAAAAGCTGTTAAAAGAGAAGAATATGAGCACGGGTGTAGGAGACGAAGGCGGATTTGCTCCGTTCTTAGATAGTAGTGAACAAGCATTAGGGTTAATTATAGAAGCGATTAAAAAGAGTGGCTACCAGCCGGGAAAGGATATCTCCCTGGCATTAGACCCGGCAGCGAGTTCATTCTTCTCTCCGAAGGCCTACCGGGAAGAAAAAGGGAAGTATATCTTTGAATCTGCGGAAATGGATTCTAAACAGATGACTGATTTTTATGAAGGGCTGGTTGCAAAATATCCGATTATTTCCATTGAGGACGGCTTAGCCGAAGACGATTGGAGCGGCTGGCAGGAATTGACCCAGCGACTGGGGGATAAAATTCAGATAGTCGGTGATGACCTCTTTGTTACCAATATTAAACGGCTGCAAAAGGGCTTTGATGAAAAAGCAGCCAATGCCATTTTGATTAAATTAAACCAGATTGGCAGTTTGACAGAAACACTGAAGGTAATAAAGACGGCTCAGGAAAACAATTACGGAGTGATAATTTCCCACCGTTCAGGGGAAACCGA
>DAOWKH010000092.1 GCA_030639955.1 Candidatus Omnitrophota bacterium
TACACCTAAATCTGTTGACGGACGCCAGCACTGACTGAATGGTATAGCGATGGTAGCAGGGAACGTAGCGGGGTGCTGATGTTTCAAACGGCTTCCGTCGCCGCAAGTTACATAGTCCCAAATGGTTCCCCTACATTTCAGGGGATTTATTTTTATCGGCCTTGCCTTGAGTGTTTTACCACTTGTAAGGCGGGTAGCCCCACCGGTAAGAGTCCTGCCTCCCCATTTAGACGGAATCTTTAACGGCTCTTTATTAAAGTATTGTGGTCTTTCACCCTTTAAAAATATGGGCATATACTCGTGATCTACTCTGAATCTTTTATTCCACCACGCGCCTTCGGCCCCATGTTTTTTATAAATTACACACTCAAAAAGTTTAAACCCAATATTGTCGCACCAGTCAATTATGGTCCTAAAGGAAGTAAGGGTTTTCCCAAAGTTTCTAGTTTGGTCCTGTATTACCATAACAGCAATCCCGCCTTCTTTTAATATCCTATAAATTTCTTTCCCGGTAGCATGAAGATCATAACTGAAGCCGTTATATTTTCTGATTTTATCGTAAGGAGGAGATGTAACTACTAAATCGATCGAATTATCAGGCAATCGCTTCATTCCTTCTACGCAATCCATGCATTGAATTGTATTCGTCCAATTTTTTAAAATTGTCTCTCGGTTTATTTTTTTATCATCTTTGGTTTCTATAGATATAATTGCATCAACTTCTCGCCCTGATTCTTCAAAATGTCTAATTACACTGATAACCTTTCCTTGAACAATTAACTCTTTTGTATAAATAGGATCAATACTTGAATTAGCTGGTTGCAATCTAAATCTATTTTTCTCTCGATAAATTTTCTTTAAGGTCACTTCGTCATTATTCAGTAAAGCAACTACGGTCTCACCATTTTCCGCTGTTGGCTGTTTTCTTATTATTACCGTATCTCCATCATAAATTCCTTCCTCATTCATACTATTACCACGAACTTGTAAAGCATAGTGTTCACCCGATTTAGATAACTGGGCTTTGGGTACCTCAATAGTCCCTGGATTTTCTATTGCCTCAATTGGCTCACCAGCGGCAATAGTCCCGACGAGAGGAACTTTCACTAACTCCTCTTTCTCTTCTTTTATTTCAATAGCCCTTGGCTCATTTTTTTCTCTCTTGATATAACCCTCTTTTTCTAATTTCAAAATGTGGTGATGGGCAGTAGAAACAGAGGATATGCGAAGATGCTTTTTTATCTCCTCTAAAGATGGAGAGTATCCGTGTTTATTTATGAATTTTTTAATAAAGTCGAATGTTTGTTTTTGGCGTTTTTTAAGCATTGGTTACCTCAATTAATAGGTGTCATACGGGTGTCAATGACACCTGTAATATTTTGTTAATTTTAGAGCCTAATACCCGAAATCGGCGTGCCCAGCGAAGTGTCGAAGCCGTTTCTGCTTGCCGACAGGTATTGAATTGGATTGATAGAGATTAGAAATTATCTTATTCAATATAATATGTTCCAAGTTGCCCTTCTTTTGCTCCTGGTTCAAATATCCATGTTTTCCAAGTTTTAAAAACTCTTTCTTTCTCTATATATTGAAACAATTTTAAAATTCCTTTTCTTTCGTCAATATGGGATTCGCATAAAGTATATTTGATAAGTATAGAGAATATAAAATTCTGTTCCTTTATACAATCCTCCAGTTTTTGAAATATCATATTGAATTTTTCTAGATCATCGGAATTAGGTTCATATTCAAGATTTTCTGGAACTTCTAAAGTCTCGTTAGGAAAAATAACATAACCTATTTTACGCCCGGATGTTTTATGAACATCAAAAATGTCAATTGTTAATTTCTCATCTTCTTTCCACCCCGGCGCTCTTAACTCTAGAATTATGTCTTCAATACGAGCAGGCACCTTACCTACATTTTTATATTCCAATGCAATTATAAAATTAGCATATTTGTCTTTTTTGAAATGATAATATATCCCAAAATTTTCTTTAACATATGAAACCCCTAAAAATTTTTTCTGCATAGTTGTCGGTTTCAGATTAACTTTAAGATAAGGACGATTTAATAAAAGAAATTCCTTTCTCAAAAAATACATCTGATATCCACTAAAACAAATAGCAGCGATCACTCCAATAATTGCGAAAAAATAAACGCAAATTTCTAGTTTGCTTTTTTTATTATTAGGCATAATGAATTGATTTAAATAATTTTGAATACAATAAATATTTCTTTCTGCTATCTTTCTAACATTCTAAATCAGCAACTTTATGGAGCGCCAAAGGCGGCGGGTTAGATCCGCTGTATTGAATTGCTAGAAGTTCCTAATTATTATTTCTGCCTAAACATGTATTCACAAAGGCAACCGTATTTTCGTACTTTTCTTTTATGTTATTGGGCAAACTTTCAAAATCACCAAAATCATTTTCAAATCCTTCATAAAATTGTGCTACTGTTATTGGAATAGAGGCAAGAAAGTTTTTTGCAAAAACGGATGGCCAATTAATTACGTTTCTTTTTGCGGTTCCATCTTTTGACGGAACATCCCAACTAATTATACAGGGTTGTTTGTTTTTGGTTTGAATGTTTTCGTCATGGCTTTTTTTGGCGATTTCTTCGGTTGCGATTATTCCTAACCATTTGGCTGATTCCCCAAATTCGTAAGCTTCGATAAGAGGTTTTCCGCAAATGATTTTTGTGTTACTATGATAAAAAAGGTTGCCAAAGGCGATCCCTCCGCGGAGAGGTATACATCTATGCAACGCTTGCCCAAAGAGTTCATTGCATAGGGTTACGATTGCATATAAATCACTTTCGGAATTGCCTTTGGTAAAAAGAATTATCGTATCAGAAAATAAAATATGTTCTATACGATCAATAATGATCTCGTTAGTTTTTATGATTTTAATAGCTAATTTTCCAACGTGGTTAATTATTATATCATGAAAATCATATAACATTGCGATTGCACGATTTTCTTTTGTTCGTATAAGCTCGCGCATACCTAGAATATCGAAATTCGCTACGAATCTTTCTTCTCTATACATTTTAATGTTTTCTTCTAACATTCGAACTCAGCGATCCAAGAACCGCCTGCGTATTCACTCCACTTAAAGTAACTGTTCCCACATCTTTTTGGAAGAGGGAAGGTCTATCTTTATAAATTGGGAGAATCCGGTCACATTATAATACTCCTTAAATTTTTCTCTTTTTAACTCATCCCAAATTACTAAATTTACATTATGCTTCTTCATTTCATTAACTTTGGAAGAAGAAATCTTTTTATCGGCTGTCATCATATAAATTTTCCCGGCATTAATTGAAGCCAACTCTCCCACAACCTGTCTCCACCTCTCACGCAATGTTCTTTTGATTGATATCACTACACAAGCAGTTCTGTTTTTTCTAAATGCCTTTTCACTTGGAATAATATAATCAACTTTTCCATTAAGTATGGTCTGAGAATCAAAGGGGTATTTAAGGGATCCAAAGAGGTATTTGACATGATTCTCAAAGCTACCACCAGCTCTGCTCATTCTTGATTGAGAAATACTTTTGAAAAAATCTCGAATATCTTGATAATTATACTTGAAAGAACTGGCCAAAGAAGAAGTTTTCTTTAGAAGTTTAAGCCTTTCAGCTTCCCTAATGATTTTTTCAGAACATTCCTTTTCTTTTTGTCCATAAAATTTGAACTCAATATCCAATAACCTTTTAAGACAACCATTGAAATCTACCTTTATTTGTGAAGATGCAAACTCACATTTCTGTTGCGCCATCTTGGCCAACTTCCTGCCTGATGGCATAATCTCAACTCTTCGCTTTTTCTGAAATTCAACAAAGTTCATTTTCCCCTCCATTTGTCAAAATGCTATCATAGTTAAATCACATTTTTTGCAATATAACTATACTCTCTTTTTGCATAGTTTGTTCAAGCTCTCCAGCTATATTGGTTGGAGAGTTTTTTAATGGCATACGCTTATTTGGTATGTTTCTTACTATAATATCCACAGTATAAAAACTTAAATTCTCGCCCAATTCAGACACAATAAAGTCAGTTGGAAGTTTGACTTTTTTAACGGTTCTATTTCCGATAACAACACAAAAATATTTATGTTTCTTTAATATTCTATAAGCATGGGTCATTGCTTTATTTAAATCTATGTAAAAAGCAAGCACTTCTTTTGCCCTTTTGGAATCGCGTTCAGCAATTAAATTTAAGGTTTTGTTTAAAGATTTTGAATTTAAATTATTTTCAATTTTGGGCTTGACGACTCCGCCAATAAGCTTTTTATCAATTTGCAATTCCTCATCTGTTACCATATCAAGCCATTGCAAAGGCAAACGGGAAAATTGTCCATAAGCCACAGTTGTTCTGCTGTCTCCATACGGAGGAGAAGTTATAATACAATCGATAGATTCATCATTAATATCGTATCGTTTAGTAGAATCACCTTGAATAATCTTAGCCCAAGTTGAGTTATCAACATCGTTATAAAATTCTTTCATCCCTCCGATATTATTCTCTGCACACTTCCTAAATATCGAGATAACATCTGGATTGTAATCTTTTAATTTCTCTTTTGGCATCCTGAATAATTTAAACTCTCCGTTTCTTGTATTAGAGGCAAATCTGACTGTTGTGCTGAAGGCAACGAGAAAGAAATTTCTAATATTTTTATTTTTAATATCATTTATACACTTTTTTATTTTGCTTAATTCATAAATAGCATTTTCTTTAAACCAAAAGTCCATATTAAAAAAGTTGGGGAACTCTTCTTTTTTAGGCCTATAATCTTTAATCTTTGGGATTAAAGAGATATATGTTTTTTGTAACATTTCGGGTTTTATTGGAGTAGTTTTGACTTTTGCAAGGAAAACAGCAAGGGGATTTAATTCTATTCCATAAGCATTTCTACCTAAAAGTCTGCTTTCTACTAAAGCCGTGCCGCTGCCACAAAAAATATCGCAGATAGTATCCCCAATTTGACTGCAATTTAATATAAGCCGTCTTGCCAATTGTGGAATAAACATTGCTGGGTAATTATGAAGCCCATGTGTGTACGGTTTTATATCCTCTCCTTTAAAATCCCATGAATAATCAATCCTTCTTTTCTTATTTTCAGGAAACTTCTCTGTTTCCTTTTTAGCATTGTTCAGATTTCTAATAATACTGACAACCTTACCTCTTATTACTAATTCTTTTGTTGCTATCGGCGGCACATAAGGATTTGCAGATTTCAATATAAATAAATCATCCTTAACATAAAATCTCTTTAGGGTCGCCTCATTATCGTTTATAATTGCTACAATGGCATCACCCTGTTCAGCGGTTGGTTGCTCACGGATAATTACAAAATCACCATCAAAGATTCCTTCATTAATCATACTGTCGCCTTTTACTCTTAGCACATAATGCCTACCAGATTTAGAAAGCAAAGATTTTGAAACAGCTACAGGCTCGGGATTCTCAATAGCTTCAATGGGACTGCCGGCAGCAATAATTCCTAAAAGCGGCAAAGCAATTTGGTCTTTAATATCTTTTTTACCGTATACACTTATTGAGCGGGGTTGATTTTCCTCGAAATTTAGATAATGTTTATCTTTCAAGGTAGCAATATGTTCGTGGACTGTGGCGATAGAGGAAAGTTTAAAATGGTGGGCAATTTCCTCGAGAGAAGGAGAATAGTTATTCTCTTTAATAAAAGAATGAATATAATCCAAAATCTGTTTTTGTCTTTTAGTCAACATCTTGATAAAAGTATACCCGAAAATAAACCGAAAGTCAAGGGGTTTTTACAAATTTAGTAAATTCCGTTAGAGAACGAACTTCTCTAACGGGGTAAAATATGATATAATAATTTTATGTCTGAAAATACCCTCCACAAAAAATTAGAAGAGCTCGTCAGCCAATTTCCGGAAAGAATAGCGGTGCAAATGAAAAGGGAAGATGGCTATCGAACCTACACTTATAAAGAATTCTACAACACCTCCCAAGCCATTACCCATTTTCTGATTACCTCGGGCATAAAAAAAGGCGATAGAATCGCTATTGTGCTGGAGAATCGTCCTGAATGGGGGATGATTTATTTCGCTATTTTGTTTGCCGGGGGTATAGCCGTACCCGTAGACCCCCAATCCAATCAGGAAGAAACAAACTTTATTTTGAGCGACTCCGAAAGCAAAGTCGTTTTTACATCTTCAGAGCATCTTCCTTTGTTCAAATCCGCCCCCTTAGAAAAACTCGTCGTCCTTGATTCTCCTGATTTTTCCAAAATAACCTCCGCTTCTCCTTTGAGTGAGGCGAAACCTCA
>DAOWKH010000064.1 GCA_030639955.1 Candidatus Omnitrophota bacterium
GTCTGCGGGCAAAAATGTCCTTGCTAGTCTCCGAAACTATCTTATGATTGATTAAACTATGCGGCTTGACTTCTTCTTTGGAACTACGAGGGACATTTTTCTTATAGCCGCGCGGCAAGAAAGCCATCTTTTCTTTTATCATTCTTTCTAACCTGGTCAGAGAAAAACGAAATTGCTCCTGCAATAGCTCTCCCGCTGTTCGGACTCGTCGGTTGCCTAAATTGTCGATATCGTCAACCTTTGCTTTACCCTGCTTTAGCTTAAATAGATACTTAATTGCCTCTGCCACATCTTCTTTGCTTAAAGTTCTTTTGCTTAAAGGAATAGAAAGATTCAATTTTCTATTAATTACAAATCTGCCTACTTCTCCTAAGTCATATCGGCGGGGATCATAAAGCAGTCGGTCTCTCCAAAGCTTGGCACTCTTAAAATCTTGGCGATCATTAGGTCTAATCTTTTGGTATAGATCCATCAAGCTCGCTTCAAAACTGGGATAAGGGTCTTTGTTTAAAGTATTAATGATGCTCTTCATTTCATCCAGTCCAAATTTCTGATTATTTTCCGTAGTAAAGACCCGCACAGAGTCCAATACTCCCATAGAGCTCTGATGAATGAGCTTGGCCAATAAAGATTGGTCTATCTCTTGACCCAAGGAAACAATAACCTCCCTCTCTTTGTTTAGCACTGTCTGGGCAATAACTCTATTGAGTAATCTTCGCGAAGAAAAGTGTCCTCCTATTTTAACTGTTTCAGTAGGATAAAATAATTGAACAATTTCGTCATTGGAAACGCATCCTAAAATTTTTAATAAAGAAGTGGCTAATAGCTTATGGCGACGATTAAAATAGGCATATAAAATGTTAGTGGGATGAAGTTCTATTTCTATCCAGACGCCGTAACAAGGAATAATGCGGGCATAAAAAACTTGTTTACCCTCACCTTGTTTGCTTTGTTCAAAGCAGATCCCGGGTGAACGATGCAATTGATTTACAACCACTCTCTCTACGCCATTAATAACAAATGTCCCTGATGGAGTCATTAAAGGAATCTCGCTAAGATAAATCTCCTCTTCCTGGGTAGATATTGAGGGCTCTTTGCTTACCAAGCGGACTTTTATCTTTAAAGACCCGGAATAAGTAAACCCCTGATCGCAGCATTTCTTAATAGAATATTTGGGCATTCCAATAGAATAACTCATAAATTCCAATCTAAGCTTGCCATCCGAACTTTCAACAGGGAAAAATCTAAGAAAGACCTCCTGCAACCCTTGCTTTTTCCTGGAAAGAGGCAAAGAATCAATCTGTAAAAAATCACGAAAAGATTTGGTCTGCACCTCTACCAAATTTGGTATTCTTAAAACCTCAGGAATATGGGAGAAACTCTTTCTCTTAATCATAATATTCAACTCTGGCATTCTGCCTTTTGCTATTTGCTATTTTACCTCTACCTTTCCCCCTACAGCCTCTAATTTTTTCTTTATCTCTTCTGCTTCTTCTTTAGAAACATCCTTTTTTACTGTCTGTGGCGCCTGCTCTACTAAATCCTTGGCTTCCTTTAATCCCAGGGTAGTAACTGTTCTAATCTCTTTAATTACCTGGATCTTTTTATCTCCCATGGCGGTCAATACTACCTCAAAGCTGCTTTTCTCTTCAGCGGCTTCTTTAGGAACGACAGACGCAGCACCTGGAGCAGCCACTACCGGTGCTGCCGCAGAAACGCCAAACTTTTCCTCTAATGCCTTCACCAGCTCCGAAAGCTCGATTAGGGTCATTTTCTCAATAGCCCCGATCATATCCTTTAATTTTGGGCTAAGAGGAGTCTCCTTGGGAACTTCGGCTTTTTTGTCCTGCGGAGTTACATCCTTCTTTTCTTCTTCCTTTACTTTTTTTACTTCCCCGCCTGCCAGATGGCGGCCAGGCTTCTTTACCTTTTCTTTGATTTGCTTTTTTTCTTCAGCCATTGTTCCCTCCATTTTTTATTTTCCCAATTACCCTCACCAATCTTCTTAAATGCTCTTTTAGTAGGTAGGTAAAATTAGTTAAAGGAGACTGGATAAGGTTTAAAAACATAGCAATTATTACTTCTTTAGATGGTAGCGCGGCAATTTCTTCAATATATTGAGGAGAAAAAAAATCATTCCCGCTTATCCCGCCCTGAATATTAAAATTCGGGTGTTTGGTCTTAAAACCAACCAAGACCCGCGCCAGTTCTTCAATGCTGTTACCATAACAAACCCCGCTCTGCCCGTTTAAATTAAAAGAAAAACCTTTCCTCGTTTCTCTCAATGCTATTTTAAAAAGCCGATTCTTTATCCCTAAATAAGACACAGAAACAGAAGCAAGCTTCTCTCTCAACCCTTCAACTTCAGCAACAGTCAATCTCTGATGATTAGTAATTAGTAAAGCTGGAGAGTCGGAAATTCTTTTGATTATTTCCTTTACTATCCCTCTTTTTTCAAAACTGATTTTAGGCATCGTTGATTTAAAAATTATCGTTTTGCGATTAGCTATTAGCTATTTTCATCCCCGGCCCCATTGTCGTAGAAATAGCCACTGTTTGGATATAATGCCCTTTTAGCCCAGCCGGCTTCTTTTTCCTTATTGCCTCTATCAAACAAGAAATATTTTCTTCGATTTCTTCCCACGAGAAAGAGATCTTGCCTACAGAAAGATGAATGCCGCCATCCTTATCGTTTTTGAATTCCACCCTTCCTTTTTTTATCTCCTTTACCGCCTTAGCTATTTCATTGGTAACTGTTCCTGTCTTTGGACTGGGCATTAAACCTCGCGGTCCTAAAATCCTTCCTAATTTAGATATCTGGCGCATCAGAGTAGGTGGGCAAATTAGCGCATCAAATTCCATCCAGCCCTTTTCTACTTTCTCTATCAAATCCTTAAAGCCGACAAAATCAGCGCCGGCCTCTTTGGCCTCTTGGGTTAATTTCTCATCCTCGCAAAAGACCAGAACCTTCTTTTGTTTGCCTGTCCCATAAGGCAGAACAACACTGCCCCTCACTGACTGTTCTGTCTTTTTAGGGTCAATGCCTAATTTTAGAGAGAGCTCTACACTCTGGTTAAATTTAGGTTGAGGCGTCTGTTTTAAAATTTTAATTGCTTCTTTTATCTCATAAACCTTATCCTTATCCACCAATTTATAGCACTCTTTAATTCTTTTATTTCGTCTTTTCATTTTTGATTTTTATTCCCATACTCCTTGCCGTTCCTTCAATAATACTCATAGCCGCAGCCAAATCCCCTCTCACATTTAAATCCTTTATTTTGGTCTTGGCAATTTCCTCCAAATCTTCCTTGCTTACCTCTCCAATCTTTTCTTTGCCGGCATTGCCTGAGGCCTTGGCCAAACCACAGGCCTTTTTCAAAAGAACTGCTGCCGGTGGGCTTTTGATAATAAAATCAAAGGATTTATTTTTATAAATAGTCAGCACAATCGGCAAAATTAGCCCCTCTTTTCCCTTTGTTTTTTCGTTAAATTCCTTGCAAAACCCCATAATGTTAACCCCATGTTGTCCTAAGGCAGGCCCTATGGGAGGAGCAGGATTTGCCTGCCCGGCCGGAATCTGTAATTTTACCTTTGCAACGACTTCTTTAGCCACTCAATGAGCCCCAAATTTATGGAACGCAGTAAACATAAATTTGTTGGGCGAATTGACCCCCACCGTTTTGTTTCGCTTTTGTTGAGCGAAGCGAAACAAAACGAAACAGTGGGGGTAAGTTCAACCATACGATTTAACTTCGGCTTTCACCTCGCTA
>DAOWKH010000068.1 GCA_030639955.1 Candidatus Omnitrophota bacterium
ACTGACTTTGCTATAATTAGCCACTACCAAGTGAAAAAGATCGAAGACCTATTAAATAACAGACCGAGAAAGTGTTTAAACTTTCAAACTCCTTTTAGAGAAATTTAACTCAAGCGTTGCACTTCCCGGTTGAATGTAGTATATGATAATTTTGGAAACAATATATGTTTTCTTACTTTGAGCATATAAGTATTATCCGAATGTATACAAATAAATTACTATCCGAATGTATCCGAATTATTTATTCGTAGATTCGGATACTCATTCGTAGATTCGGATAATAAACCTATCTACACCGTTCTCCCATTCAGGATCCCGGTAATCTTATAAGAAATCTCAGGGTATATTAATTTGCTAAAATTCTTCATATTCGCAATTCGCATTATTGGCATATCATTCGCATATTGGTATCGTGTAGTGAAAATTGTTATCTGTTTCCTTTAAGAAAGGCCAATTCTGGTCTTTTGGGGATAAAACCGGGTTCGTAATAGGCCACTGGATATTAATATCTTTATCATTCCAGATTATTCCTCTCTCATATTCAGCAGAATAAATATCACTACATTTATAAATGACTTCGGTGTTATCCTCTAAAGTGCAAAATCCATGGGCAAACCCTTCAGGGATATATAACATTTTCTTATTCTCGGCAGAAAGAAGTGCGGAAATCCATTTTCCGTAAGTGGGAGAATTTTTTCGTATATCCACTGCAACATCAAATATGCTCCCGGCAATTGCTCTCACTAATTTTGCCTGTTCCATCGGCTCTTTCTGAAAATGCAATCCTCTCAATACGTCCTTTGTAACCGACTTGGAATGGTTATCCTGGACAAATCGCTCCTTTATGCCAAATTCGGCGAAATCTGTATATTTATAGGCCTCCATAAAAAATCCGCGTTCATCACTAAGAACTGTAGGTTCTATTAAAATCACTCCCGGAATTTCCAATCTTTTAAAATTAAAGGGCATAACAGTTTATCTTTTCTCTTTCGCAATTTCTATAAGATACTCACCGTAATTAGTATTTATTCCCTTTGCCAATTTCACTAATTGCTCGGCATCAATATATCCCATCCTATAGGCAACTTCCTCAATACAACCTATCTTCAAGCCCTGTCGCTCTTCTATGGTTTTAATAAAAAGTGAGGCATCTATCAAAGAATCATAGGTTCCTGTATCCAGCCAGGCATAACCCCGTCCCAGTAGTTCTGCCTTTAATTTCCCTCTTCTGAGGTATTCATTGTTAACACTGGTGATTTCCAGTTCTCCTCTTGGAGAAGGTTTTATGCTTTTCGCAATTTCAACCACATTATTGTCATAAAAATAGAACCCGCATACGGCATAATTTGAGCGAGGATTTTTAGGTTTCTCTTCTATGGATAAAACATTCCCATCCTCATCAAATTCAATAACACCATATCGTTCAGGGTCCTTTACATAATAGCCGAGGATTATTGCACCCTCCTGAAGAGCAACTGCCTGCTTTAAAAAATCAACAAGATTATGCCCGAAAAAAATATTGTCTCCCAAAATTAAACAAACCTTATCGTTAGCGATAAATTTCTCCCCGATAATAAAGGCATCAACAATTCCCCGAGGCTCTTGCTGAACAGCATAAGAAAAATTTATTCCTAAATCCTTACCGTCTCCCAATAAATCCTTAAATCTGGAAATATCTCTGGGAGTAGAAATTATGAGAATATCTCTTAAACCGGCCAGCATCAGCGTCGATAAGGGATAATAAATCATCGGCTTATCGTAAATAGGAAGCATCTGCTTGCAAACCCCTTTTGTGAGCGGATATAATCGTGTCGCTCTACCACCGGCTAAAATTATTCCTTTCATATCTTTACCCTGTTAAATGCCCTGACGTTACGTCGGGGCAATCCCGATAAATCGGGATTATTTAACAGGGTGAACCCCCCCCAAGCGTTCCCATTCTTTTTTAAGGCGTCTATATTCAGCTTCTTTCTCTTTCAAAAAATGATAGGTGAGATTTATTTTTCCCTCTAATCCCTTTTTGGTAAGGAGATATTTTACTTTTTTGAGTTTATTATCTTTGGTGGTAAAGTTCTTTATTTTCAGAAGGCCTTTTTTGGTGAGTTCTTTTAGGAGGTAGTTGGTCTTTCCTAAGGAGAAACCTAAGTGGGCAGAGAGGTCTCTTTGGGTGAGATTATTATCTGAGGATAAAATACGCAGGATGTTGAAAATTTCTTCTTTTATATAATGTTCATTCATTGAACAACATTTTACAGAAATTAAGGTAGGGTGTCAAGTGTTTTTTAAGAGAATCTCGCCAGCAGGATAACTCCGAAAATTATAATAGCGAGGGCAACTATCTTTGCGGAACCCAAAGATTCTTTAAATATAAAATAGGATAAAACAGGAATAGCTACATAGGTGATCGCTACCATTGGATAGGCAACAGAGAGCTTGATTTTGCTCAAGGCTACTAACCATAAAAAGGCACTTGCTCCAAAAAATAATAATCCCAAAAGAACGCTGGAATGGCTGAAGATTTTCCAGAACATTGGCAAAAAATTATCCCAGCGCAGATGTATTTCACCTATCTTCAGCATTGCCGACTTCATCAGAATCTGTCCGACTATTGCCAGAATTATAGCGCTAAACAACGCATATAAGGGTTTCATAATAATACTTTAATCGCTGTAATCTGATTCTAATCTGTGTAATCAAGCATCGGATTTTCAATCCGATGCTTCAAAAAACTCTATCGTTTTCCTTAAACCGTCCTCCAAAGAAACTCTTGGCTGCCAGTTTAGTTTCTCGCGAGCAAGAGTAATATCGGGTTGTCTGACTTTTGGGTCGTCAACAGGCAATGGCTTAAAAACAACCCTGCTCTTGCTACTTGTGAGTTTTAAAATTAACTTTGCCAAATCCAGAACGCTCATTTCTTGGGGATTACCGATATTAACCGGGCTACCGTCAGGCAGGTCGCTTGCCAAAAGCCGACAAATCCCTTCTACCATATCATCAATATAACAGAAACTTCTGGTCTGACTGCCGTCGCCAAAAACAGTTATTTCTTCATTTTTTAAGGCCTGGTTGATAAATGTCGGGATTGCCCGCCCATCTTCCTTGCGCATAAAAGGCCCAAAGGTGTTAAATATTCGCACAATGCGGGTATCTATCTTGTGGTATCTATGATAAGCCATTGTGAGCGCCTCGGCAAAACGCTTGGATTCGTCATACATTCCCCTTGGACCTATGGGATTTACATTTCCCCAATAATCTTCTTTTTGAGGATGGACAAGCGGGTCTCCATACACCTCCGAGGTGGAAGCCAATAAAAACTTCGCTCGCTTTGCCTTTGCCAGCCCCAGGGCATTAAGCGTTCCCAATGAACCTACTTTCAGTGTCTGGATGGGATATTTTTGATAGTCAATGGGGCTGGCCGGGGAAGCGAAATGGAGGATAGCATCAAGAGAACCCTTGATTTCTATGGGTTTGCTAACATCGGATTGAATAAATTCAAACTGGGGATTTTTAATCATCTGGGCAATATTATCTATGTTTCCGGTAATTAGATTATCTATACAGATTACTTTATTTTCCTCTTTTCCGCCAGAGGCGGACAATCTTTCGCATAGATGCGAGCCGATAAACCCGGCACCACCGGTAATCAAATAGTTCATATTATGAGCTAATTCCTTCCTATGGAGATATATTTAAACCCTAATCTGCTCATCTTTTCTGGCTCAAACATATTTCTGCCGTCAATAATTATCTTAACCTTTAGCAATCTGTTTACCCTTCCCCAATCTATCTTCTCAAACTCCCCCCATTCGGTAAGGATTATCAAGGCGTCGCTTCCCTTTGCGGTTGCGTAAGAACTGGAGCAATAGGTAATTTTATCCTTGAAAATTTCGCGGGCTTTTTTCATCGCCGCCGGGTCATAGGCCTTGATTGTCGCTCCTTCTTTTATGAGTGTCCCGATGATATCAATAGAAGGGGCATTGCGCATATCATCAGTATTGGGCTTAAAAGACAAACCCAATACCCCAATCTTTTTGCCTTTTAAATTCCAGAGGGCTTTTTTAATTTTTTTGACAAAATTCTCTTTCTGAGATTGATCAATTTTTTGGATTATCTTTAATAACTCAAAGTTATAGCCGTTTTGAGCAGCGATATGGGCAAAGGCCTCTATATCCTTTGGAAAACAAGAACCACCGTAACCAATACCCGCTTTTAAAAATGACTTGCCTATTCTTTTATCCAGACCCATTGCCCGGGCTACCTCTTCAATATCCGCTCCTGCCTTTTCGCAGAGATTGGCCACAGCATTGATAAAAGAAATCTTGGCGGCCAAAAAGGCATTGCAACTGTGCTTGATAATCTCGGCGGTTTCAATATTGGTGATAATAAGCGGTGCCTTTATCGGCTTGTAGAGCTCGCGCATAAGCTTCTCCGCCCTTTTGCTCTCTACGCCGACAACAATTCTCTCCGGATGCAGAAAATCCTCTACTGCTGAGCCCTCTTTGAGAAACTCGGGATTGGAAACCACATCAAAATCTGCATCTCCGGAGCAATAACTACTGATAGTTTCCTTTATCCTCTTGCCCGTTTCTACCGGCATTGTGCTCTTGCTGACTATGACTTTATATTTATCTATTAGCTGAGCTACCTGACGGGCTACGGACTCTACATAATAAAGGTCGGCTTCGCCATTCTCTTTGGGCGGGGTGTGCACAGCGATAAAGATAACCTCTGAATCTTTGACCGCTTTTTTAATACTGATGCTAAAAGATAACCTCTTTGCTTTTTTATTTTTGATAATCAATTTCTCTAAGCCCGGCTCATACATCGGCAAAATGTCATTCTGCAATTTTCTTATCTTCTCTTTATCGTTATCTACGCAGATTACCCTGTGTCCAATCTCGGCTAAACAAGTGCCGGTAACCAAACCCACATAACCACTGCCGATTATAGAGATGTTTTTCATAGTCGAAAATCCTTGTCCGCTATCCTGCGGAATGGTCTGGGAGTATGACTAATAAAGTAGTTATATTCATTTAGGAATGTCAAAAAGCAATCCATATCTACTTTCCCATTTACTATAAATGGATTATGTCTGCTCTTTAACAATCTCTCGCAATCCTGTCTCAAACTAAAAGATTTGGCTAAATCTTTTAATTCCCTTTTTTCCTCTTCAGTTAGCATCATAGTATTTAGCTTTTAGTTCATCAAACTTTACTTTCTGCTCAAATATAGAAAAATATTCTTCTAAAAGATTCCAATCCAAATTCTGCTTACGGTAATCCATTAAAGCCTCAATGTCAGCAAACTCGCGGATTATCCTTGTCTCATTGTTTACTGCGGCTTGCAGTTTTAATCCAATAATATCCTCCGGCCTCAAAACCTTGATTTTTAATTCTCCCTCAAATATATCCAACTTCTCTGCTCTCTCCAGCATCCCAATAGATGCTTTTCGGAAAGCGTAAAGAAAATCAACCTCTCCGAATATCTTAATTGTTGACACATACTGAGAAACATTCTCGCTTTTGAATATACATTCATAGCCATTGGCTTTCATAAACTTATCCACCTTGAACAAATCGTCACGATGCAGAAGAAAATCTAAATCTACGGTAGCGCGGGGGACGCCCAATGCGCCCAGAGCAAAACCCCCAATAAGCCCATAGCGAACATTCTTTTTATGGAAGGCATCAAGTATTAATCTAAGAACTGTCTTAAAATCCATTTATCTCACCAACCGTTCTATCAAATCCACTACCCGATTTGAATAGCCCCACTCATTATCATACCAGCCGATTACTTTAACCATATTGCCGGCAATTACCATTGTGCAAAGGGCGTCAAAGACAACCGAGTGCGGATTACCGATTACATCGCAAGAAACAATTGGCTCTTCAGTATATTCCATAATCCCTTTTAATTCGTTTTGCGATGCCTTTTTCATTGCCGCATTTATCTCATCTGCAGTTGTCTCTTTTCCTAACTCGGCAACAAAATCCACTATCGAGCCGTCCTTTACCGGCACGCGCATCGCCATCCCATTAATCTTTCCTTCCAATGCCGGAATGACTTTACAAACTGCCTTTGCCGCCCCGGTAGTAGTGGGGATAATATTTATCGCCGCTGCCCTTGCCCGACGTAGGTCAGAATGCGGCAGGTCTAAAATACTCTGGTCATTGGTGTAGGCGTGCACAGTGGTCATCAGTCCTTTTATAATGCCAAAATTATCTTGCAAAACCTTTACCATTGGGGCAAGACAATTAGTTGTGCAGGAGGCATTAGAGACAACCTGGTCGCTTTCTTGTAAATCCTTATCGTTCACTCCTAAAACTATCATCCTATCAATTTCCCCTTTTGCCGGCACAGTCAGAATAACCTTCTTTGCGCCGGCAGTTAGATGAGCGGCAACCTGCTCCCTCTGCCTAAATACGCCGGTGGACTCAATCACAATCTTCACTCCTAATTTATCCCAACCCAATTCGGCCGGATTTTTTATACTCAGGACCTTGATTTCCTTGCCATTGACAACGATGTTCTCGCCTTTTGCGGACACCTCGCCTTTAAATCTGCCATAGACAGAATCATACTTTAAGAGATGTGCCAGTGTCCTGGCGTCGGTTAGGTCATTGATAGCCACTACCTGCATATTGTCCCTCCGTAGGCCTACTGGTTGCTGAATAATCTTAAACACATTGCGCCCGATGCGCCCAAAGCCGTTGATTCCTATTTTGGTCATTTTTTCCTCTCTTTTGTTTTCCAAAACAACTTCCATGGATGCCTTTTGATATCCTGGACCAAATCCCTAATTTCATTATACAGCTCTTCATCACTGAGAAGCTTGCCGATTGTCCCTTCTCCTTTGTTTATCCGCTCAAAGATAAAATTGAGATGGATAATTGTCTCTTCCAAATTACCGATTACTCTATCTGCCTTCCTGATTGTTTGTTCACCTAAATGAGAAAGCTCCTGGAGAGAGATAGGGTCAGAGCCAATAATTGTTTCTCCTGATTTAACTAAAACAGAGGATTTACCCGGAGAAATCTCAACATACTTCTCTCCCAACAGTCCTAAACTGCTGATGTAAACCCGGGAATCCTTTCCAACAGGGCTGCCCTTCTTGAGCCATAACAGGGCTTCCACCGGAGGGCGACCTTTAGTCACTCTTATCTCTTTCACCTCTCCTACCTTCACGCCAGCCAATCTCACCGGTGCGGCTGGCTCTAATCCATTAACAAAATTAAATCGGACAAGAAAGGTGTAGCCCTGTTTTAAGGAAAAATCGCTGATAGAGAAAACAATAACAAAAAAGATAAACAAAGCCAAGAAAACAAATAGGCCTACTTTGAATTCTGTTTTTATTCGCATAATTACTCCTTGCTAAAATCTTATTTTCAAACTATCTCTAAATCCCCTGCCTACCGCAGGCAGGCAATGCCCAAACCCAGTTAATAATTTTCAATTACCAATTTACAATTGAAAATTAAAGACTTGAAAATTCATTGGAAATTGAAAACTGAAAATTGAAAATTTATTTTATCGGTCCTTCCTTTTCTCCTTTTATAAACTGCTGGATAATTGCATTAGAACTATTTTTAATCTCCTGGGAAGTGCCTGTTTCAATAATCTTTCCTTGATAGAGCATTGCGATGCGGTCGGCTATTTTGTAGGCACTCTTTATGTCGTGGGTAACCGCTATTGAGGTTACCTTTAATTGACTATGCAATTTTCTGATCAGGTCGTTAATCACCGCGGCCATAATCGGATCGATACCGGTGGTGGGTTCATCGTAAAGGATGAGCTCCGGATTGGCGCAAATTGCCCGGGCTAAGCCCACCCGCTTTTTCATCCCTCCGCTGAGTTCAGCCGGCCTTAAGTCCTCTATGCCTGCCAAACCAACCATTGCCAACTTTTCCTGAACATATTTTTTAAAAATCTCTCTTCGGCTTTTTTTGCTATGTTCCAACAACAAAAAACCTACATTCTCTCCCACGGTAAGCGAATCAAACAAGGCGCCCCCCTGAAAAAGCACGCCTATCTTCATCCGCAGTTCACTCAATTTCTTTCTATCTAAATTAATTATATTCTCTCCGTTTATAAAAATCTCCCCGCTATCCGGGTTCAGGATTCGCACAATATGCTTCAACAAAACACTCTTCCCGCAGCCACTCCGCCCAATAATCACCATTGTCTCGCCTCTCTTAATATCTAAATTCAGATTATTCAAAACCAGATGCTCGCCAAAGGATTTACATAGATTTTTTATTTTAATCATGGAAATATAAAATAGAATATTGCCGTGAACAGGCAGTCGGCGGCAATGATTAAAATAAACGAAATAACCACCGAAGCGGTAGTCGCCTTCCCCACCCCCTCGGCTCCGCCTTTGGTGCGAAATCCTTCATAACAACCGACCATGGAAATTATCCCGGCAAATACAAACGCCTTAACCAATCCGCTAAAAAAATCCTTATATACCATTGGCTGAAAAGCCATTCTAAAATACAGATTACGGCCAATTCCCAATTTGTAAATTCCTATCAAGCCGCCGCCTAATATCCCTATAAAATCAGCGTAAATAGTAAGTAAAGGAACGACTAATAAACTGGCTAGAAAACGCGGCACAACCAGATATTTAATCGGATTAACCGCCAGGGTTTCCAGAGCATCAATCTGCTCGGTAACCTTCATTGTACCAATCTCAGCCGTAATTGCCGCTCCGGTCCTGCCGGCAACCACTAAAGCGGTAAATACCGGCCCTAATTCGCGGGCCATCGAGATAGACACCAGAGAGGCAATATAAATTTCCGAGCCAATCTTGCGCATCTGATAGGCGGTCTGAAGAGCCAAAACCATCCCCGTAAATCCGGCAATCAAAAAGATAATAAAGACCGCATTTGCCCCAATTTTATTTGCCTGTTTAATAATCCGTTTCCCTCTTAAGGGAGGAGCAAATGTCCAAAATATGGTTCTAAATAAAAGAAGGGTCAAGCCGCCAAAATATTCTATGATAGAAACAATACCGTTTTTTAAATTAGAAAAATGGGTTTTCACTTAAACACTAACCTCCCATTTTTCAAAGAAACCTCTATCGTCTTTTTGGCTTTAAATCTCCCGGCCAAAACCTCCTCAGATAAGGGGTCTTCCAGATATCTCTGGATAGTCCGACGCAGGGGTCTTGCTCCTAAAAGGGGGTCATAGCCCTTTTCAATCAAAAATTCTTTAGCCGAAGAGGTAACTTTTATACTTAACTGCTTTTCGGAAAGCCGCTCTTGGACCTCTTCTATCTGCAAGTCAACAATCTTTTTTAAATCCTGCTTGGTTAAAGAATGGAAGACGAGCGTTTCGTCAATGCGATTCAGAAACTCCGGCCGGAATATCTTCTTGGCGGCGTCTAAAACCTTTCCTTTCATTGTCTTATAGGAGGCATCCTCCTCCGCAGAAGAAAAACCAATAGTCCCTTTTTTCTTCAACATCTCTGTGCCGACATTAGAGGTCATTATTAAAACTACATTTCTAAAATTTACCTTTCGGCCAAAGCTGTCGGTCAAGCTGCCATCCTCTAAAATCTGGAGTAATATATTGAAGACATCGGGATGGGCTTTTTCAATCTCATCTAATAAAACTACTGAATAGGGCTTTCTACGCACCTTCTCGGTCAACTGCCCTCCCTCTTCATAACCTACATAGCCGGGAGGGGCGCCTATCAGACGGGAGACATTAAATTTCTCCATATACTCGGACATATCAATCTGGAGCACTGCATCCTGATGACCAAACATAAACTCGGCTAACACCCTGGCCAATAAAGTTTTTCCTACGCCGGTAGGCCCTAAGAAAATAAACGAGCCGATTGGCCGCCGCGGGTCTTTAATCCCTGCCTTCGAGCGCCGCACTGCCTGGGCAATAGCCCGCACTGCTTCGTCCTGACCGATTAATCTTCTATGAATCTCTTTTTCCATTCCCAGTAATCTCTTTGTCTCCTTTTCTTCTAACTGCACCAAAGGAATATTGGTGATTTTGGAAACAATCTGAGCAATATCCTCTTTATCGAGTGTTATCTTCTTTTGCCCTTGGCGTTCCCTCCAGCTCTTCTCTTTCTCTGCCAACTCCTGTTTGGTTTTTTTTTCGAGGTCTCTTATTTCAGCCGCTTTTTCAAAATCCTGGTCATTAATGGCTTCTTTTTTCTCCCTGTTTAATTTTTCAATTTCTTGCTTCAGATTTTTAAAATTGGGAGGAACGACCGCAGCGTTCAGTTTCGCCCGCGAACCGGCTTCGTCAATAAGGTCAATCGCCTTATCCGGCAAAAATTTTCCGGTGATATATCTATCAGATAATTTAGCCGCCGCCTCTAAAGCCGCATCGCTCATCTTCACTTTATGAAACGCCTCATATTTGGGCCTTAGACCCTTGAGAATTTCGATTGTTTCCTCGATTGTGGGAGGGTCAACAGTAATTGTCTGGAATCTCCTTTCCAGGGCGGCGTCTTTTTCAATATATTTGCGATACTCGGTAAGAGTGGTTGCTCCAATGCATTGCATTTCTCCCCGCGAGAGAGCGGGTTTCAGAATATTGGAGGCATCTAATGCCCCTTCTGCTCCACCCGCTCCTACCAATGTATGCAGTTCATCAATAAATATAATCACATTTTTTGTCCTTCTAATCTCTTCCATTACCGCCTTGATACGTTCTTCAAACTGCCCGCGATATTTGGTGCCGGCAACCATCAGTCCTAAATCAAGGATAATAATCCTTTTATCCGAAAGAACCTCGGGGATATTTCCCTCCACTACCTTCTGGGCTAAACCTTCTACAATAGCGGTTTTGCCCACACCGGCTTCCCCTAATAAAACAGGATTATTCTTTGTCCGCCGGGCTAAGATCTGAATTACCCTCTCAATCTCATTTACCCGGCCGACCACCGGGTCAAGTTTATCTTCCTTTGCTAAACTGGTCAGGTCGCGACCAAAGGCATCCAAGGCCGGGGTCTTGCTCTTTTCTTTTGCTCTTCCTCTGCCGCCTGCTTCTCCCGAGGGAACCGCTTCCCCCAAAAGATGCATTATCGCCTCTTTTAATTTGTTCATATCCAAACCCAGATTGAGCAAAACCTGTGCGCCAATCCCTTCCTTCTGGCGAAGCAAACCTAATAAGAGATGTTCGGTGCCGATGTAATTATGACCCATCTTCTTTGCTTCATCAAAGGCCAATTCGATAACCTCTTTTGCCTTGGGCGTAAAAGGAATATCCCCGGAGACGAGCAGGTCTGTTCCTGGTTTAATCAACTTCTCTACCTCCAAACGAACTGCCTCCAAATTTATCCCTAATAATCCCTCCAGGACTGCTGCGGCTACTCCTTCGCCTTCTCTAACCAGACCTAATAAGATATGCTCGGTGCCGATGTAATCGTGATTTAACCTCTTTGCTTCTTCTTTTGCTAATAAAATAACCTTTCGGGCGCGTTCGGTAAAACGACTAAACATAATACATCCTCCTCTGAAAATTCAAATTTTAAAACCACATCTTAAAATTTAAAACTATTCTCATTTCCATCCTTAAGTTTTAAATCCCAATGCTCAAATCCCAATGCCCAATCAAATCCCAATTCTTTAAATCCCAAACAAGAAATAATAACATTGGGGCTTGGGATTTAGGGTTTGGTTGGTCATTGGTCATTGGGGCTTGGGGTTTTATTTTATTATTTTATCAGCGTCGAAATCTCAAAGATAGGAAGCAGCATCGCAATTGCAATTGAACCAATTACAATACCCAAAAAAGCAATGATTATTGGCTCAATAAGAGAAGTCAGCCCTGAAACTGCAGCGTCTACTTCTCGCTCATAAAAATCAGCTATCTTGGACAGCATTTTTGCCAGTTCCCCGGTTTGTTCTCCTACTGCAATCATCCGAACTACCAAAGGAGGAAAAACCTCGCTACTACTCAAAGGAGAAGCAATGTTCTCCCCCTCTCGGATACTCCCTTTAACCTTTAGCGCTGTGTTTTCAATTACTTTGTTTCCGGCTGTTTTTCCCACAATTGTCAAACAATCAAGAATAGACACGCCACTTTCAATTAGCGTAGAAAAGGTGCGGCAGAATTTACTGATGGCTACCTTGCGAAATAGGAGTCCAAATACAGGGAGTTTTAACTTTAACTTATCTAAGGCGAGGCCGCCTTTCTCTGTTTTGGAATAACGAACAGCAAAGATTACTAAAGCTACTAGACCAAAAGCCATAACCGGAAAATAGTGACGCATAAAATCGCTCAGGCCAATCAATATTTGAGTAGGTAAAGGAAGCGTTCCCCCTAAACTCTCAAAAATTCCTTTAAAAGTAGGAATAACCTTGAGTAAAAGAACCAGGGTAATGATTATAGCCATACTGCTAACTACGATGGGATAAACCAATGCTGATTTTATTTTTCCAATTAGGGCATTATTTTTTTCTAAGTAGTCAGACAAACGCTCTAAAGTTGCTGATAATCTTCCGCTCTTTTCTCCGGCTTTGACCATATTTACAAATAAAGAGGAGAAAATGCGCGAATGTTTTGAAAGGGTATCGGAAAAGGTTTTACCCCCTTGAATCTCTCTCTCCAAATCTCTAATTACTTGTTTGAACCTTTGATTCTCTATTTGCTCGGAAAGGATGCTTAGAGCTTGAACAAGGGTAATGCCGGCATCCAATAAAGTAGCCAACTGACGGGAAAAGACCACTAAGTCCTCTCCCTTTATCCTTCCACGCTTTCCTTCCTCTTTTGCTTTCCCTTTTATTTCATCGATTGAGATGATAATTAAATTTTGACTCCTTAACTTGGCTACAAGCTGAGAAAAATCCTCATTTTCTACAACCTGCTCGATCCTTTCTCCCTGCTGATTTTTAACTACATATTTAAAAGTTGGCATAAACTTAGGTTAGCGGTTATCGGTTTTCGGTTAGCGTCTGATACTCCGCAAACCGCTCACCGCAAACCGCTCACCGAGTCAGGAGCTTGCTACTAGTATCTACTTTCGCTTCTACCGCCTCCGATTTTTCCTTTCCCTCTTTTTTTTCGGCGTTTATCGCTGGGCTTCTCATACTCCTTATGGTCGCGTAGCTGCCTTAATGTTCCTTCTTTCTCTACCATTCTTTTAAACCGCCGCAATGCCCTTTCGAAGGATTCGTTTGTTCTCACCCTTACTTCTGTCAATTTTATCAACTCCTTTTTATCTCACAATTCCAGATTCCTAAATCATCTTTCAATATTATTATTGCTCCGAGGACGCCGCGAATCTTTTTAGCAAAATTCAAGCCTTTTTTAATATCCTTTTTTTCTCTGATTATATTAGCGGTGGCAGTAGCCGCTGCATCTGATAATATTGCTGAATTAGAAACAACTACTGCCGCATTTGCTTTGCCGGCGCTATAAGAATGACCCACTGCTCCACTGGAGGTAGCGACACCATAGGGTTTAAGAGAAGGAAGAAGTTTCAGCCCAATCTTTTCGCTCAACCTGGACCTGCCGGCAAAGATCGAGAGCAACCTTTCTTCGCTACTTTGGAGGAAAATGTCACCGCCATTTTCCACAATAATCTCTGTTGAAAATCTCAATAAATTCTTTCCGATAAATTCAGCGATTGCCCCGGCTATCGCTGCCATTGGTCCTACTCCGCATAAGCTCGCTGCTTTAGACATTTCTTTAACAATAGAAGGAGCATCTCCTTTTACCTCTACAGGTAAAAAACTTTCTTGCCAATAAGGGTATTTAGCAATATATCTTTCTACTTGTGTACGGTACCTTTTTACTAATTCACAGGACTTTGCTTTTAAATTACAATCTGCATATATATTAAGGATTGTCTCTTTGTTTTTTATGTAAGTCCTTTTCATTTACTCTATCTCGAAAGAAATAGGGATATTCAGACACAATTGTTTTTCCTTTATATGCGGCGGAAATGGCGAAAAAGGAGCTGCCCCCTTTACACTGCGCAAAGCTGCTTTATCCAGGTAATCATTGCCTGAGGATATTTTAATCTCTATCTCTTTTAGATGGCCACCCCTTAAAACAGTAAAAGCGACATAAACCAATCCTTCACTTAAATTTCTTCTTGCCTGCTCAGGATAAACTGCTTTCTGTTTAATCTGTTCACTGATAAGCTGATAATAGCTTATTAAATTTCTTTCCTGCAAGGTCTTTTCTTGACGCTTCTGCTCTATGGCGACTTTCTCTTTTTTTCGCTCAGACAATACTTTTTTTCTGCTTACCCGACGTTTCTTTTTCGGCTCTTGCTTTTTTTTAACTTCTATTTTATCAATGCTAACCTCTTTTTTTTTATTGTCAATCTTCTTCTCTCCTTTTTTTTCTTTAATCTTGGATATTTTCCTGGCTGCTATTTTAGTAGCGGTCTGTTGATAATATATAATCCGGGGAGAGGAAAAAGAGAGCGCATTAAAATGAGGAGAAAAACACAAAAAAAGAGCTATATGAATATTCAGAGAAAGCAAAAGACCTAAAGTAAATCTTTTTTTGGGAGAATTTAAACGCACTCCTCTCTCATCTCCTTAGCCGCTTCCACCATTACCTTTAATTTTGCTATACTTTCTTCTTTTGTGCGCGTCTTCAGGCCGCAGTCAGGGTCAACAAAAATCTGCTCGGGTTTAAACACCTCAAGGGCTTTTCGTAAATTCTCTTTAATCTCTTGTTTACTTTCTATCCTGTGTGAATGGACATCGATAACCCCTAAGCCAATTTGTTTATTAAATCCTCCTTTTTCTTTGATAAGCTGCAAAAGGAGAAACTGGCGGTTGGCAAACTCTAAATCAAACTGCTGGACAGCTAATTCCAGCATTTTGGGGTAAATTTTTTCAAAATCGCCATAGCAGATATGGGTAATGGTAGTTGCTTTTAAACCGGAACTGGCAATCTTCATCGCCTCAATAGCCAAATCAATCTCCTCGGGATGGGTAGGAACTGCCGGCTCATCAATCTGAATATACTTTGCCCCGGCATTTTCTAAATCTAATGCCTCTTTATGAATTGCCTCGGCTAAATCTAAAATTAGAGAGCGGCGGTCGGGATAATATTCATTAAACGACCAATCAGCCATTGTATAGGGACCGGTAAGCATCCCTTTAACCGGCTTTTTGGTCAAACCCTGAGCAAATTTAAACATTTCCAAAGTAATCGGATTTTCTCTTTTTATTTTCTCGATAACTATCGGTTTGCGATAATAGCGGTTGCCATAACTACGCACCAAACCACTAATTTTAAAACCCTGTAAATTTTCAGCAAAATATGTAGCCATATCGCCACGATACATCTCTCCGTCAACCAGAATATCCAGACCAATTTCTTCCTGAATTTCTATCCACTCGGCAGTGGCTTTTTTTTCTAATTCTTTTAGTTGCTCGCGGCTAATTTTATTCTGACGAAAATCAGTGCGGGCTTTTTTTAGATAATCCGGTTTGGGGAAACTTCCTACTGTGGTTGTCTTTAGCATTGTCTTACCGCCTCTACCATATTTTTAATCTTTGCCAAAGCAACTTGATGCGGCAAAAATTCTAAATTACAATTCGGACTGAGATAAATATTTGCCTCGGAAATTAAGTTGCTTATTTCGCTTAATATTTTCTTCAGCTCTTTTTTATCCTCTAACTTTGTATTGCGGGCATCTATACAGCCAAGGGTTAACTCTTTATCCCAAGGATTCTGGCTTAAAAATTGAAAAATAGTTTGTAAATTATCATCAGTTATCGCATCCAAAACCAAACCGTCAACCGGAAAATCAACCAAAGAGGAAAGGCAATCATTCAGGGGTGAAAAATAAAGAGAAAGAACGATTTTTTTGTTCAATTCTTGTTTTATTTTCTGGAACTCTTTTTTTACTAATTCGATTTTCTCGGGGAATAAAAGTAGGGACGGTTCATCAAATTGAATTACTTCCGCATAATCGGCGAGCTCCTTTGCTTCCTGAATTAAAGCAGTAGTTAAATCGGCAAGCAATTCCTCTTCTGAAGAATAAAATCTATTTTCGCTTAATTTAGCAAAGGTGAACGGACCGGGCAGAATTGCCTTCAGAGATTTATTGGCAACAGATTTAGCAAATCTTAAATCTTTTATATACTCAGAAGGAGAAAAAACGATTTTCTGCTCAATTATCGGATGGCGGTAATAGGTATTGTTATCAAAAAATCTTTCCAGTCCCCCGCGGCGAATCCCCTGCCAGGCCTGGGCAAAGGGAGAAAAGAGGTCCTCGAAGACAATCAGGCCATCACCGATTAAATCCAAACCGGCATCCTCCTGTTCTCTAATTACCCGCCTGATGGTTTCTTGCTTAATTTTATTCAACTCCTGGCGGTCAATCTCTTTTTTCTCAAAGCGGTGAATCGCCTGGCGCAGATTCGGCTGCTTGTCGCTAATTTTCGGATAGCTTCCGTTAATTGTAATTTTCATTTTTAAAAATAACCGAGGCAACTTTGCGTGCCTCTTTTAGCATCAGATTAGCCATCTGGCGAATTTCCCATTGACTATTTTTAGCGCATCTTAATTTAAAGAAATGCAAGAGTTCGCGGGCATTCATTGTCACGATTATCTTTGTCTCGCAGGCATTGGGTAATAAAAAGCGGGCATCCTCGGCCGGAATACCGTTATCTAAAAGTTTGGCATAAGCCGCGTTTATATCTTTGATTACCTTTTCAAAAACTGCCTTTAATTTCTTTTTCTTCTTTATAGTGGGAGGAATTATATATTCAAAGTTCCTCTTTTTTACATACCTTTGACTTTGCTGAGAAAAAGAGGCGATTCTGTGCCGCACCAACTGATGCGAGGTAACCCGTGAAATCCCCTCGATAGCAAAGGTAAAACTGCTATGTTCGATAACCGAAAGGTGGCCAAGTTTGATAATTTTCTCGATAAACCTCTTTTCTTCCTGCGGGGTTATCTTCTCTAAATCTTTGAGCGAAGATTTTGCATAGCAAAGCTTGCCGGGAATTGCCGCGGTTTTTTGTGGATGCGGGGTATAGTTTATTAGCTTTACTTTCACGATGGCTAAATAATAGCACATTTTGGAATAAAAAACAAGATTTTTTTTAAAAATTGTGATATAATACTCCCCTAATGGAAAAATACTTAAAATTACTTAAAACAAAATGCAACCAAGAAAACTATCAGAAATTGATAGGTTTAAATAACCCTGCCCTGCTTGATTTTGTCGGGGAATATGTAGGACTCTGCAATCCTCTTTCGGTCTTTGTGCGCAGCGATTCAGCCGAAGACGCTCAATATATAAGAAACAAGGCAAAGGAATTGGGTGAGGAAAAGCAACTTGCCATAGGCGGGCATACTGTTCATTTTGATGGTCCTCACGACCAGGCAAGGGATAAGCAGAGGACAAAATTTCTTCTAAGTAAAGGTGAAAACCTCGGTTCTGATATCAATTCTATAGATAGAGAAAAAGGAATTACCGAAATTCAGGGTCTATTAAAAGGAACTATGGCCGGGAAAGAGATGTTTGTTTTATTTCTCTGCCTCGGACCGATAGACTCAGATTTCTCTATCTACGCTCTTCAAATTACTGACTCGGCCTATGTAGCCCACTCCGAGGATATTCTCTACCGCTCGGCTTATGAAGCATTCAAGAAAAAGGAGAGCGAGATAGAATTTTTTAGATTCGTGCATTCTGCCGGAGAGTTAGAAAACAATGTAAGCAAAAATACCGATAAGAGAAGGGTATATATAGACCTTTGCGAGAATATTGTCTGGACAACCAATAGCCAATATGCCGGAAATACTGTGGGTTTGAAGAAATTGGCTCTGCGTCTTGCAATAAGAAAAGCAGACGAAAAGGCCTGGCTTGCCGAACATATGTTTGTTATGGGGATTGGCGGCGTCAACAATAGAAAAACCTATTTTACGGGCGCCTTTCCCAGCGCCTGCGGCAAAACCTCCACCTGTATGGTAGAAGGAGAAAGCATAGTAGGAGATGATATTGCTTATTTGCGAAAAAAAGAAGGTAAGCTATTTGCGGTAAATGTAGAAAGGGGGATATTCGGGATAATCAGGGATGTGAATCCACAAAACGACCCTCTAATCTGGCAGGCATTGACCACATCGGGTGAGGTCATCTTCTCCAATGTCTTGGCCAAAGACGGCATTCCCTATTGGCTGGACGATGGAAAAGTTCACCCTGATAAAGAAACGGACTCTACTATTTTTCCCCACCCCAATGCCAGATATACCATTAGATTGAAAACGCTGAAAAACTGCGACCCGAAGTTAGAAAATCCCGAGGGCGTGGAGGTCAAGGGAATAATCTATGGCGGCCGCGACTCGCAGGCCTGGCCATCGATATTTGAGAGTTTTGATTGGAAACACGGCTTAATAACTATCGCTGCTTCCTTAGAATCAGAAACCACCGCTGCTACTCTGGGAAAGCAAGGGGTCCGAAAATTCAATCCGATGGCAAATCTGGACTTTCTTTCCATACCCCTTGAGAGATATATCAAAAACTATTTGCAATTTGCAAAGGATTTAGCTCATCCGCCCGCTATCTTTGGGGTGAACTATTTTTTGCGGAATGAGAACGGCGATTATCTGAGTGCGATAGAGGATAAAAGGGTCTGGCTCAAATGGATGGAATTAAGAGTGCATAAGGAAATAGAAGCGATTGAAAGCCCGATTGGATTCCTTCCTCGCTATGAAGACCTCAAAAGATTATTTAAGCAAGTGCTGGGCAAGGATTATTCAGAGAGCAATTATCAGAAAGAATTTAATTTAAGGATTGACGAAAATCTGGCAAAAGTTGAAAGGATTATAGAAATTTATAAAACAAAAGTCGCTGATGCCCCTAAGATTTTGTTTGAGATTTTGGAGGAACAAAAAAAGCGGCTACAAGAGAAAAACTAACCCCACTTGCACCGCGTAGGTGCAAGTGGGTATAAATTATGCCAATGGTAGAGCAAACATTGCAATTTAGCGACCTTCCAGATGTCAAGTTTTTCAAAAGAGGAAAGGTCCGGGATATCTATGATTTAGGCGATAAACTCCTGATTATCTCCACCGACAGAATATCCTGTTTTGATGTTGTCCTGCCTACCGGCATTCCTCGCAAAGGCGAAGTGCTGACCAAACTCTCGGTATTCTGGTTCGGCTGGACAAAAGATATTATCGCCAATCATCTGCTCACTGCCGATGTAGATAACTTCCCTTCTGCTTTATTAAAGTATAAACAAATCTTAAACAGCCGCTCGATGCTGGTAAAAAAGGCAGAGTCCATTCCGGTGGAATGCGTAGTTCGGGGCTATTTAGCCGGCTCAGGTTGGAAAGAATATCAACAGAGCCAATCTATTTGTGGAATCAACCTGCCCAGAGGTCTTAAACA
>DAOWKH010000019.1 GCA_030639955.1 Candidatus Omnitrophota bacterium
GAGACATCTTTTTCTGCGGCGATAAGCACCATCCCAATTCCCATATTAAATACGCTAAACATCTCCTTTTCGCTGACTCCTCTGTTTTGAATTTCCTTAAATATAGAGGGAATTTGCCAAGAATCTTTTTCTATCTTTATCGATAGCCCTTTGGGCAAAATTCTTTGGATGTTATTAAACCCTCCCCCAGTAATATGAGCAATGCCTTTCACCGCTAACCGCAACAATGAGAGCACAGGTTTGACATAGATGCGCGTGGGTTTGAGAAATTCATTAGCGTTTTGTTTAATCTCTTTCTGGCTAAAAATCTTACGCACCAAGGAAAAACCGTTTGAATGTAAACCAGCAGAAGCGAGACCAATGAGCTTATCGCCGGCTTTTATTTTTGAACCATCGATTATTTTCTTCTTTTCTACTATTCCTACGCAAAACCCGGCTAAATCGTATTCCCCTCTCTTATATATATCGGGCATCTCGGCGGTCTCTCCGCCGATTAAAGCACAACCCGCTTGTTCGCAGCCCTTAACTATTCCCTTTACAATCTCCTTTCCTTGTTTTAAATCTAATTTTCCCGTAGAAAGATAATCCAGAAAAAACAGCGGCTCAGCCCCCGAACAGAGTATATCGTTGACACACATCGCCACTAAATCAATGCCGATGGTATTGTGTTTTCTGAGCGAAAAAGCGAGCTTTAGCTTTGTACCTACGCCATCAGTAGAAGAGACAAGAATCGGCTGCTTAATTTGCCTGCCTAACGGCAAGGCAGGCCTGACGGCAGTCAGGTATTTCTCAGGCAGAAAAAACAAGGCGCTAAACCCGCCAATACCTTGCAATACACCCTTTTTTCTTGCTGTATTTATTTTTTTAATTGCCTTTACAAATTCCTCTCCCTTTTTTATATCCACTCCTGCCTTTTTATAGGTTATCCTCTTCATCTATCTCTCTTTCTAAATTTCTCCAATATCCTCTTGATATCTCCGGAAGCGGATTTGAGCATTAAGCTTCCCGTATAAATAATCACTGAAAACTGCCAGCAATCCTCAGGACCCAAAATCAGTCCTGTCTGCACATCCTCTTTGCGTTCCAAACCCAAGCTAAATTTCTTACTTGCCTTCTCCAAGCCCCCTTCCTGAATCCCTAAAGAACTAATTTCATTAGTGTATTTTAAGGAAGGGAAGGAAAGCCCGCGCAAGAGTAAAAATGTTCTAATCCTTTCTTCATTGGTTTCAAAATCCTTCTGAAAATCAAAGCCTTCAAATTGAGGATAATGCGGCGGCAAAACAAGCAAAGGTTTATCTACAATTATCTTGCCCTTGCGTACTATTGTATCGCCTACATTTACGGCTGATTCTCCTAAAAATATATAAGGCAGATCCGTAGGTTCAAAGGTCAGCAGTTCGCGCAAACGACCCCTTAGAATCTCTGTCTTGTTAAGCGCCTTTTCCCATTTCGCTTCAATATCCACACCCTCCTCCTTCACTGCGTTCAGTCGTCGGAATGTAAATTTTAAAATTATCAATTAGCAATTTAAATTTGCATTGCTAATTTTGCATTTTGCAATTTGCATTGAGATTTTTATATTCCCAATCTCTCAAGCACCTTGTTTATCTTTTCCAAATAATAACCAACCTCAAAACAGCTCTCTATCTCTTTAATAGTCAGATAATTTGATAACTCTCTATTTTGCAAAAGCAATTCTCTGAAATCCTTCCCTTCTCTCTCCGAAATCAGGGCATCCTTTTGAATTATCTTATAGGCATCCTCGCGGTTCAATCCTTTTTTAATTAATTCCAATAATAGCCGCTGAGAAAAAATTATTCCTTTACTTTTCTCTAAATTTTCTTGCATCCGCTGAGGGTTCACAGTTAAATCTTTAAAAATGAATACCGCCTCCTGAGTTAGGTAATTTAATAGTATAGTGCTATCGGCTAAGATAATTCGTTCTGCCGAGGAATGCGAGATATCCCGCTCCTGCCATAAGGGGATATTTTCCAAAGACACCAGGGCATTTCCCCGCAAGACCCTTGCCAAACCGCAGATTCTTTCGCAAAGCACCGGATTCTTCTTATGCGGCATTGCCGAAGAACCCTTTTGTTTCTTTAAAAATGGTTCCTCTACTTCTCCAATTTCTGTCCTCTGTAACCCTCGAACCTCGAGGGCAAATTTTTCCAGAGAACTGCCGGCAATGGCTAATGTAGTCATAAACTGGGCGTGGCGGTCGCGCTGGAGGATTTGCGAAGAAATGGGGGCAGGTTTTAAACCCAATTTTTCACAGACATATTTTTCAATATGGGGGTCAAGATGGGCATAGGTGCCTACTGCCCCGGAAATCTTTCCATAACTGATAATCTGTTTCGCTTCTTTTAGCCGCTTCAGATTTCTCTCGGCCTCCTGCCAGAAAAGGGCTAATTTAAAACCAAAGGTAATCGGTTCAGCGTGCATCCCGTGAGTTCGTCCGACCATCAACGCTCTTTTATATCTCTGCGCACCTTGTTTCAAGACCTCGGCAAGCTCTTCCCAATCTTTGATTAAAATATCTGCTGCCTCTTTTAAAATCAATCCCAAAGAAGTGTCCAAGATATCCGAAGAGGTTAAACCAAAATGTAGATATCTGCTCGGCTCGCCAATATTCTCTCCCACATTTGTCAAAAAGGCAATTACATCGTGGCGCACCTCTTTCTCAATTTCATCAATGCGATTGATATCAAACCCTGCCTTTTCTTTTATCTCTTTTAATACTTCCTGAGAAATCTGTCCTAATTCTGCCTGAGCCTCGCAAACAAGAATTTCTATTTCCAACCATTTCTGAAATCTGCTTTCTCGGCTCCAAATCTTCTGCATCTGCGGTAAAGAATAGCGTTTTATCATTTTTGCACCTCTAAGGTCCTTCGCTTCCTGCCTATCGGCAGGCAAGCGCTCAGGACAAAAATTTTTACTTGTAAAAATTTTTGGTAGCCCCACGGGGAGTCGAACCCCGGCCTTTAGCCTGAGAAGCTAATGTCCTAGGCCACTAGACGATGGGGCCCTGGTGCCGGGAAGGGGACTTGAACCCCTACAGCTTGCGCCACAAGCCCCTCATGCTTGCGTGTCTACCATTCCACCATCCCGGCAATCTTGGCTGGGGAGAGAGGGGTCGAACCTCTGTTTCATGATCCAGAATCATGCGTGACTACCACTGCACCACTCCCCATCAGTGCCTAAAGTGCCTAACCCCTGTAAACAGCATCACTATCTTTGTCTTATCTGCGGCGGCAATTACTTCTTTATCGCGAATAGAACCGCCGGGCTGGATAATTGCTTTAATCCCTTTCTTAGCCGCTAACTTAACACTATCAGCAAAAGGAAAAAAACCATCGCTGGCAAGCACAACTTGATTAGATTGCTTTCCTGCTTTCTTTAAAGCAATTTCTACTGCCTCTATTCGGCTGGTCTGCCCGCTGCCAATTCCTGTTGTAGAAAATCCCTGTTTGGTTTTCTTTGCGACTACTATCGCGTTTGATTTTACATATTTAGCTATTTTCAAGGCGAACAAAAGCGTTTCCTTTTGCAAAGGGATTGGCTTTTTTTTACTCACCGCTTTCCATAAATCTACAGATTCTTCTTTTATATCCTCTTCCTGAACCAGCATTCCCCCTTTTATCTTTTTGAATTCTAAATTTAAATCCTTATCAGCAGAATAATCTATTTTCAAAAGGCGCAGATTCCTTTTTTTCTCTAACAAAGTAAGCGCCTTTTTCGCATAATCAGGGGCAATAATACATTCCAAAAAACCGGCCTCGATTAAACCCTGAGCTGTTTTCTCATCCACTTTTTTATTAAACCCAACTATTCCTCCAAAGGCGGAGAGCTTATCACAGTTAAAAGCATTTTGAAAAGCAATATTTAATTCTTTATCAACTGCCGCTCCACAAGGAGTTTGATGTTTAATTACAACTGCCGCGGGTTTATTAAATTGGTTAACAATCTTACAAGCTAAATCCGCATCAGCAAGATTATTAAATGAAATCTCCTTTCCGTGTATTTGCTCAATCTCTGTAGACTGTAAACTGTAAACTGCTGACTGTTGACTGTATATTCCTCCCTTCTGATGCGGGTTCTCGCCGTATCGCAAGTCCTTGATTTTGGACAATTGTAGATTCAAATTCTGGGGAAGTTTATCTTTTGGAGACGGGTGAAAATAATTTTCTAAAAACTCGTTAATTACTCTATCATATTCACTGCTAACTTCGAATGCCTCAATCGCTAAATCCGTTAATGTCTTTTTTGACAAACGGCAATCATTATCCCTTAATTCCTCTAAAATCTGCTCATACTGTTGCGGCGAAGATAGGACAGCGACGCGCCCAAAATTCTTTGCCCCTGAACGCAGGAGCCCCACTCCACCAATATCAATGTTTTCTAAAATTTCGGCTAATTTCTTTTTCTTCTGCACCGCTTCGGCAAAGGGATAGAGATTTACTACCACCATACCCAAGGGCAAAATCTTGTTTTTCTTTAATTCTTTCTGATGTTTTTTATTATCTAAAGCAAGCAGACCGGCGTGAATTTTGGGATGGAGGGTTTTTACTCTGCCGCCAAGCATCTCGGGATAACGGGTATAATCAGAAATAGAAATTGCCGGAATATTTTTACTCCGCAATAACTTACAGGTTCCGCCGCTAGCCAGAATCTCAATACCCAACTTTCTTAGTCCCCTGGCAAATTCTATTATCTCCTTTTTATCATAGACACTGACTATCGCTCTTTTGATTCTTGTCATCACTTAAACAAACTATGGGCGACAATAAAGGAAGCAAATACCATTGAAACCATTGACATCAGTTTAATCAAAATATTCAAAGCCGGACCAGCAGTGTCTTTGCAGGGGTCACCGACCGTATCCCCCACTACTGCCGCCTTATGGGCATCCGAGCCCTTGCCGCCTAAATTTCCTTCCTCAATATACTTTTTTGCATTATCCCAGGCGCCACCGCTGTTAGCCATCATTATTGCCAGAGCAAATCCGCTAACCAAAGTGCCAAAGA
>DAOWKH010000038.1 GCA_030639955.1 Candidatus Omnitrophota bacterium
AGGTAGAGCGTATTTTAAAAATGGTCGATGGTGTGCTTCTTCTTGTGGATGCGGTTGAAGGGCCTATGCCGCAGACGAAATTTGTATTAAAAAAGTCGCTGGAGTTACATCTGAAGCCAATTCTTGTCATCAATAAAATTGACCGTCCCAATGCCCGTCCGGATGAGGTTGCTAATATGGCATTTGACCTTTTCTGTGAATTGAACGCATCTGATGAACAGCTTGATTTTCCAATAATCTATTCTTCCGGGAAGGATGGTTATGCAGTGCTTGACCTTGATGAACCGAGGAAGTCGATAAAGCCACTTTTAGAGACCATCCTGCATAGGGTATTGCCGCCGGTTGCTGATCCGAAACTGCCTTTTCAGATGTTGGTAACTATGCTTGATTATGATTCATATGTTGGACGCATAGCAACCGGCCGCATTTTTCATGGCTCTATTCATATTGGGGACCCTGTGGCTCTTGTGAAACGCGATGGCGCTATTTTAAAAGGGAAAGCAACCAAATTAATGAAGTACCTCGGGTTAAAAAGGATCGAAGTCCAGGAAGCCATGGCAGGGGACATTATCTCGATTTCCGGCATCGATGATGTGAAGGTTGGAGAAACACTTACAGGGGTTAATGAACCAAAAGGATTGCCCACTATCAAGATCGATGAGCCCACTATTTCTATGAATTTCTCTCATAATACAAGCCCTCTTGCCGGCAAGGACGGAGGGCGATTTTTGACATCGCGGCATATACGCGAGCGGCTTGAACATGAAGCTATGATTAATGTCGGTGTCAAAGTTGAAGAAGTCGATGGTGGTGAGCGGTTTAAGGTTTCAGGCAGAGGCGAACTGCACCTTGAAATTTTAATCGAGACAATGCGCCGTGAAGGGTACGAAATGGAGGTTTCCCGGCCACAGGTTATTATGAAGAAAGTGGGTGGACAACTGCTTGAACCGGTTGAAGAAGTAGTCGTGGAGATAGATAGCCAATATCAAGGTGCGGTTATACAGGCGACAGGAGTCCGGAAGGCAAAAATGAGAGATTTAAAAACAACTTCCTCGGGTGCTATCCATATGGACTTTGTTATTGCTTCACGAGCTCTAATTGGGTTTCGAAGCGATTTTTTGATGCTCACCCGCGGCAACGGTGTTATGTATCAAAATTTTCTTGAATATCAAACCTATAAAGGAGAAATGCCAAGGCGTCAGGCCGGGGTCCTTATCTCGCATTCAGATGGCTATGCAGTTGCCTATGCCTTATATAATCTACAACCGCGAGGGGATATTTTCATCAAGCCGGGAGATAGATTGTATGAAGGGATGATTATCGGTGTGAATAATAAAGGAGTTGACCTTGTCGTAAATGCCTTACAGGGAAAAAAGTTGACTAATATGCGCGCTGCAGGCGCCGATGAAGCAATCCAGCTTATACCTCCCCGACAAATGACCCTTGAGTTCGCTCTTGAGTTTATTGAGGATGATGAATTGGTTGAAATTACTCCCAAACATATAAGACCGAGGAAATTATATCTTAAAGAAGTGGAGCGTAAACGTATAAACCGCGCCCAAAGAAACAGAGAGAAGGTAAATGGCTGATATAAAGGGAACTAAACAAGAACTATTGAAGAAAAAGATGCGCAAGTTGGGGGTTTATGAAAAAGACCTTGTGGAGAAATTTATCCGTTCGAGTGGAAAGGGAGGCCAAAATGTAAATAAAGTATCCACCTGCGTTTATTTAAAACATATGCCGACCGGCATAGAGGTAAAATGCCAACGGGAACGTTCACAGGTCTTGAATAGATTTTTGGCAAGGAGAATTCTTGTAAATAAAATCGAGACAATTAAGTTAGGAAGATTATCAGAAGAGAAAAAGCGGATAGAAAAAATAAGAAGACAGAAGCGCAAACGTTCAAAGCGAGCCAAAGAAAAGATGTTGGAGGCCAAAAGAAAAACGGCAGAGAAGAGAAAAATGCGTTCTTATCGGCCGGGGGCAGATGAGATAGTCAATTAAAAAAAGAGGTTAAAATGGCTGAAACCCTGATGAGATTGGAGATAATAATTATAATCGTAGGTTCTGTTATAGGATTAATGTTTCTGTTCGCATTAGTGATGATAAGCCGCCATATTACTGAAGTAAAGAATGCTCTGAAGAAAGTCATTGAGTTATTAAAGGATATTAGTTGAATTTGCCCCCCGCTGATTCGTCCGCCTAAGGCGGACGAATCAAAACGCTGGGGACAATTCGCCTATGTGATTTAGCTTCATCCCGAAACTTCGGGACTCACTAAATCACAGGCTCATTGGAGAAAAAGATGAAAGTATTGATTGCTTATTATTCAAAGACAGGGAATACCAAACAGATGGCTGAGGCAATTGCCGATGCTATTGAAAAGGAGAATTTGGAGGTTATTCTTAAAGAAGTTGAGGAAGTAAAAGCAAAAGATTTAGTGGATTATCAAGGGCTAATTTTTGGAACGCCTACTTACTACGGAACCTGCTCTTACCAGGTTAAAAGATTGTTAGACGAAAGTGTAATCCTGCATGGAAAGTTGGATGGAAAAGCAGGAGGAGCATTTACTTCTTCCAATAACATCGGTGGGGGGAATGAGACCGCTATCTTGAGTATTTTGGAAGCAATGCTTATTCACGGAATGGTTATTCAGGGCGACTCCGAGGGCGACCATTATGGCCCGGTAGCCATTGGCGGCTTGGATAAAAGGGCAGAAGCTAACTGCCAAAGATTTGCCAAGAGATTTGCAGATTTGGTAAAGAAAATCTCAGGGGGACTTTTGTTATGAATAATACTGTTCTTCTTATTTCCTGCCCGGATACAAAAGGAATCACTGCGAGTGTTGCCAATTTTATATATCAAAACAACGGCAATATAGAACACGCCGACCAGCATATAGATTCTCAGAGCGATACCTTCTTTATGAGAATCGAATGGTCATTAAAGGATTTTAAAATCGAGAAAGATAAAATTGCTGAAAGTTTTAAACCCTTAGCAGATAGGTTCAAAATGCGCTGGGCTCTTCACTTCACTGATAAAGTTATGCGAATGGCTATTTTTGTCTCCAAATATGAACACTGCCTCTACGATTTGCTCTTGCGCTTCAAAGGAGGGCAACTAAATTGTGAACTGCCTTTAATTATAAGTAATCACTCCCTTGCGAAGGAAACTGCCGATAGTTTCGGTATCAGATTTGTAAAATTTCCTATTATTAAGGAAAATAAGTTGCAGCAAGAGAAGAGGGAAATAGCACTGTTGAAACAGGAAAAGATTGACCTTATTGTTCTGGCGAGATATACTCAGATTCTTACCAAGCAATTTGTAGAAGAGTTTCCTGAGCAAATTATAAACATCCACCATTCTTTTCTTCCGGCATTTGTAGGCAGGCAACCCTACAAACAGGCCTACAAAAAAGGAGTTAAAATTATCGGCGCTACCAGCCATTACCTTATAGAGAAGTTAGATGCTGGCCCAATTATCGAGCAGGATACTATCAGGATAAGCCATCGGGATTCTATCGATGATTTAATAAGAAAAGGCCAAGATTTAGAGAAGGCAGTTTTGGGCCGCGCTGTGAGGTGGCATTTAGACAGGAAGATTCTTGTCTATAATAACAAAACTGTTATTTTTGATTAGATTTATATATGATAATGAAACCCATACTCCTATCAATTTTAATATTATTTTTACTAACCGGTTGCGCTTCTGGTTTGCTCTCTGTAAACGAAGGAGTAGCTAAATTCTCAATCCCGTTTGATTTTCCGAAGACACAAGAACAAGAACTCCGAGAGAAGAAAATACTCGAGGAAATAGAGAGAGCCGAAGAAGAAATGGAGAGAGCTGAAGAAGCAACAAAGTAATGAGTCAGAGGGATGAATTTAAATAATGAAAGCAATCATCATCTACTACTCTCATAGCGGCAACACAGCGAAGGTTGCCGAAGTATTAAGGGAACATATTAAGCAGGATGGACCTGTTGAGGTAATTAGATTAGAACCCATTGACGAAACGAAGGCATTTTTTGCTCAAGCAGTGCAGGCATTAAAGAGAGCAAAGGCGAAGCTCAAAGCCGTAAAGACAGACCTTTCTGAATACGCTCTTATTTGTTTAGGGACGCCGGTTTGGGCTCTTGCGCCCGCTCCGGCAATGAATAGATATTTAAGTGAATGCAAAGGCATACAAGGCAAGGATGTTGTTCTGTTTGTTACTTATGGCGGCGGGCTTGGCGTAAAGCGATGTTTGGATATAATGGAGAAGGAAGTTAAGAGCAAAGGTGCGAAGAAAATTTTTAGATTTTCTATTCAGGAGTCAAAGGTTGATAAGCAAAATTTAGTGAGAGAGCAGATAAAAATTAAATATAGCCAATTATGCTAAGCGCAAGCCGGAGTTTTAAAAATAAGAATTTACTTCCGGGAGTAATCTTATTTTTATTGATTGGCAAAATTGGTTTTGCTGAGGTCTCTGGCGAAGAGGTAAAAATGAGCTCTCCGATTACTAAAGTTACCAAAGCCGCTTTTGTCTGGAGCGAGGATTATAAAGCGTCTTTAGGCAGAGGGCACATATTTCCGACAATAAAATACCAACGGCTATACTCAGCAGCGATTAAACAGAAAATATTAAAAGAAGAGGATATTTTTAAACCCCGGCCATTGAAGGATGAAGATTTGCTTTTGGTGCACAGTAAATCCTATCTGCGAAAATTAGAGCTTTTGGCTTTAAGCCCCTTAGGGATGCTCAATGGAGAGAATCCGGTCTCTCGGCAAATCCTGAAGGCAGTGCGACTCTCCTCTGGAGGAACATATTTAGCCTGCAAATTAGCTTTAAAATATGGAATAGGGATGAATTTAGCCGGCGGATTTCATCATGCCTCTTCAAATCAAGAAGAGGGTTTTTGTTATTATAATGATGTAGCTCTGGCGGTTAAGAAATTACAGAAAGAAGATAAACTGAATAAAGTAATGGTTATTGACTGCGATGTGCATCACGGAAATGGGACGGCTATGTTATTTCAGGACGATGACAGCGTGTTTATCTTTGACATCTATCAAGAGGATAATTATCCGATGCCCAAGGTGAAAGTAGATTATGCCGTCGGTCTAAATAGCTACGCTGGAATTGATGATGAAAAATATTTAAAAGAGCTGACGGTTTTGCCAAATCTTATTGACAAATTTAGCCCTGAACTTATAATTTATGTAGCCGGAGCCGATCCCTACAAAGGAGACCAGTTGGGCGGATTTAATCTCAGTCAAGAGGGTTTAAAGAAGCGGGATGAGTATGTAATTGGTTTAGCCAAAGAGAAGGAAATTCCTGTAGGTATAGTGCTTGGCGGAGGTTATGCAGAGAGGATCGAGGATACAATTGAGATACACTTGAATACAATTAAAGCGATCAAATCCTTATTAAGATGAAATACATAACTTCTCAAGAAATGCGGGAAATAGATAGACGCACGCAGGAGGACTTTGGCATTTCTGCTGTTGTGCTGATGGAGAATGCAGGGCGGGCGGCGTTTTATGCTGCGTTTGATATGTTATCTAAACAAGAGCATAAGAGGGTAATTTGTATCTGTGGTAAAGGGAATAATGGCGGCGATGGTTTTGTCTGTGCCAGGCACTTGCTAAATAATGGAGTAGATACAGATATTTTTTTATTGGGGGAACCCGATGGATTAAAAGGAAATGCAAAAATTAATTATGATATATTGCGGAAAATGGGGAAGGTAATCAAGATTTTAAAAACCAGAGATGATTCGGAATTTTTGAAAAGCGAGTTAAAAGAGGCACAACTTTTAATAGATGCGATATTCGGGATTGGCCTGTCCGCCGAGGTTAAAGAACCCTACAGAAGCGTTATTGACCTAATGAATCAGTCGGGAAAGCCAATTTTGGCTTTAGATGTGCCTTCCGGTCTGGATGCAACCGACGGAAAGGTGCTCGGTGCTTGCATAAAGGCGGAAAAGACAGTTACTTTTGCTCTCCCTAAGACAGGATTTATTAAAAATGATGGGCCCTTGTATATCGGCAGATTGATTACAGCCGATATTTCTATTCCTAAAACACTTTTAAAATGACAAGTTTAATAGTCGGAATATTAGCCGGTGTTTTATGCACAGTTTCTTTCCTCCCGCAGGCAATAAAGATTTTCAAAACAAAGCGCGCCGGAGATTTATCTTTGATAACATTTGTTGCGCTCTGTTTCGGTATATTGCTATGGTTAATTTATGGGATAATGATAAAGGAACTGCCGATAATATTAGCTAATGCCGCTATGCTTGTCTTAGCGCTTTTGATTGTGGTGATGAAAATTAAATATAGTAAATAATGTTAGAGACATTGATATGTCCCGTCTCGTAAAATGTGTCAAAATTCTCTCTGATAAATAGAAAAGGCAAATAAAAGACTATCCTTCGCTTCGCTCAGGCTCTCGCCTGCGGCGAGTGAGGAAAGGCGGGATCCCTGCCTGACGGCAGGCAGGAATTCGACCAAACAATTTAGGTTCACTTTGTTCCCTAAATTGTGGTCTCATTGAGGAGGAAAAATATGTTTGAGAAAAAACAGTGGCAGCGGGGTATTGTTAAGAGATATGAAAAGAACCCGATTATAACCTTGGACGATATTCCCCAACCCAGTAATGCCGTGTTCAATGCCGCAGCTACTCGCTATCAGGATAAGTATTTGCTACTGCTCAGAGTAGAGGGGTTAGAGGGGAAATCAAGATTCTTCCTGGCCGAGAGTGCGGATGGGGTTAGGTTTAAGATTTCCAAAGAACCGGTTATGGAACCAAGCGATGAAAAGCCATTTAAAGCGTATGAGAAAAGGGGCATAGAGGACCCAAGAATTACCAGGATTGGAGATACTTACTACATTGTTTATGTCGCTTATTCTCATACCGGGCCGCGCATTGCTTTGGCTCAGACAAAAGATTTTAAGACCTTTGAGAGGATTGCTCTTATTACCCAGCCAGCGAATAAGAATGCCGTTCTTTTTCCCCAAAAAATCAATGGTCACTTTGTCCGCCTTGACCGTCCAACCCACCAGGGAATATGGATATCCTATTCAAAGGATTTAATCTATTGGGGAAACTCCCGCTGTGTTATGGAGCCCAGACCCGGTTACTGGGATTCCCATCGGATAGGCGCTTGCGCACCACCTATCGAGACCGAAAGAGGTTGGTTAGAGATTTACCACGGGGTTAAGAAGACGGCGAGTGGCAGTATCTATCGCTTAGGAACGGCTTTGTTTGACCTCAAAGACCCTTCCAAGTTAATAGCCCGGGCTAAAGCGCCCATTCTTTCTCCGAGGGAATATTATGAAAGGGTGGGCGATGTAGATGATGTGATTTTTTGCGGTGGAACAATTTTAGAGGAAAAGACCCAGGAGATAAAACTTTACTATGGAGCATGCGATACCTGTGTCTGTTTAGGCACAGCCAACCTCAACGAACTGGTGGAGAGGTGTTTTGATTAATAGGTAGGTAATGAGAATACTATATTTTTTATTAAGAGTATTATTTTTTTATTTGTTATTTCGTTTTCTGTTCAAGCTTATTTTTTCGCAGACCTACCGGAGGAAAGAGAATACTGTAAATAAAAGTCATCGCAAGAGAAGTAAGAATGATAAATCTGATTATAAAGATGCTGTGGATGTTGAATTTGAAGAAATAAAATAGTCCCTGAGAATATGGTTTAGATTAATTTAGTTGACAAGTAGAAATAATTAATGTATACTATATTCGTTCTATTGGGAAAATGAGAGCGCCCCGACGTTACGTCGGGGCTATCTTCAGCCCCGAAACTTCGGGGCTTCGGCTCAAATTTCCCTTCGGGCAAATTTGAAAGGAAAGGAGGTGAATGAGTATGGCAAAAGGAAAGGTAAAATGGTTCAGTAACCAGAAAGGTTATGGATTTATTACCCCTGAGGAAGGCAATGATGTATTTGTGCATCATAACGCAATTCAGGGCGAAGGTTTTAAATCTTTAG
>DAOWKH010000102.1 GCA_030639955.1 Candidatus Omnitrophota bacterium
GAGGATGGAAAAATTCAATGGTAATTGAAAACTGAAAATTGAAAATTGCTTCTTATTAACCCTCTTCCAAACCGTGCTGACGCTCTAATAACTTTTTATCAATCAATTTTACAAGCGGATAATACTCTAATATTCCTGCAACCTTTTTTGAATCTTTGCTCTCAACTACTATTAAGCAGTTCAATTCTCTTCTATCGAATATCTCAAATGCGTCTTTTAAAGGTTGGTCTTGAAAGATTACTTTATCTACAGGCATAGCTACATCCTTTGCCAGAATAAGAGGGCTGAGTTCCTCTTCCAAAAGGGTATTTTTCAGATCTCCTAAGGAAATCTTTCCGGTCAATATCCCTGAGTTATTTACAACCGGAAAATGATATGCCTCTCCCTCTTTAACAATCTGCATAATTCTATTGAGGGTAAAATTTTCTTTGATTAAACAAAAATCCCTTTGCATTACATCGGAAACTTTACAGGACTCTATAATATCCTCGGTGGTTACATTTCTCCACATTTCGTCTGCCTTTTTCAGCCCCAATCTTATGCAGGGCGGGCCAACTAATTCCGACACAAAGACACCCGCTACAACAACATTCATTACCAAAAAACCTGCATTTCTGCCTTCCGGTCCTAATAAACTGAAATTATGGTAAACAGACATTGCCAAACCGAGGGCTACGCCTGCCTGGGCAAACAGACAAATTCCTAAATATTTTGTTACCTTCTCCTTTGCCTTAGAAAAGAGGCCGCCCAAATATGCCCCGATTAGCTTTCCAAATCCCATTCCAAATAGATATACTGCAATAAGTAAAAGCATACTTGTTTTTAAAAATACCCCAATATTCAGACGCGCTCCCGCGGTTACAAAGAACAGAATATATAAAGGAAGTCCAAATTTTTTGATGGTTTTAAAAATCTCACTACTTTTTATAGAAATCAAGTTAGAAATTACCACACCCAATATCATCGCCGGCAGGATAATATCCAGTTTTAAAAAAATTGCTCCCCCTAAAGTAATAATGATAGCCGCTAAAGAAAAGAGAAATGCCCGCTCTTTATTTTTGACATAACAAAGTAATTTATAAAGCCCATATCCCACTCCTGCGCCTAAAAGCAAGGACTTTCCTATTTCTAAGAGTGGAATACCTATGCTGTGAAAAAAAGAAAAGTTTCCTTTTACAAGCATTGATTTGGCAAATGCACTGGCAAATCCATAAAGAATAAGGGCAAGCCCATCATCTAAAGCAACTATGGATGTTAAGGTTGTGGTTAAAGGACCTCTTGCTTTATACTCCCATAAAACATTCATAGTAGAAGCAGGGGCAGTAGCCGAGGCAATCGCTCCCAAAAGTAATCCCAGATATAACTTTTTTGTAACAAGGGTAACAAGCACTGCTACAAGCACAAAAGCCAATACTCCTTCACCAATAAGGATTGCATATATTGAGCGTCCGTATTTTTTAAAAACATCTATCTTCAATTCCGAACCAATCATAAATCCAATAATGCCTAAGGCAATCTGGATAAGGGGGGTAAAGGATTCTAATGTAGATACATTCCATATTTTTAAAATAGATGGGCCGAGTAAAACACCAACAATTATATAGCCAACAACTTGGGGGATTCTAAGTTTTTGAAAGAGCTTAGCCCCAACCGTTCCCAAAAATATAGTAAATCCGACTAAAAAAAGAATGTTCATAACTTCGTCGGTTCTCGGTTATCGGTTATCGGTTTTCGCCTGATGTTTTCCGCTCACCGCTGACCGCTCACCGCTAACCCTATTTTTATTGCCTCTCCTATATCCTTCACTTCAATAATCTTTACATTTTTAAAGTGTAGTTTTGAGTTACTTTTGGGAATTACGCAATACTCAAAACCCAATTTTTCGGCTTCGTTTATCCTTCGGCTTAATTGCGGGACATTACGAATTTCTCCGCCCAAACCGAGCTCCCCGACAAACAGATGAGTTTTTTTCACAGAGATATTTCTAAAATTAGAGACTACTGCCAAAGCAATCCCTAAGTCCACCGCTGGTTCAACTACTTTAATCCCACCCACCACATTTATAAATATATCCTGCATTTGTAATTTTAAACCGATTTTCTTTTCCAGGACGGCTAAAATCAACAGACAGCGGTTATAATCCAAGCCGCTGCTTTTGCGGGTTGGGATGCCAAAATGGGTATGCGTAACTAATGCCTGGATTTCTACTAACAACGGGCGTGTTCCCTCCATAGGACAAACTACAGTTGAGCCGGGGTTTCTCTCCTCCCGATTTTGGAGGAATAATCTTGAGGGATTGGAAATAGGCAGTAATCCTCGCTCAGACATCTCAAAGATTCCAATCTCATTAGTAGAGCCGAATCTGTTCTTCACTGCCCGCAGGATGCGATAATTATAGTATTTATCGCCTTCAAAATAGAGCACTACATCAACGATATGTTCCAAAACCCTTGGCCCGGCTAAATACCCCTCTTTGGTTACCTGCCCAATTAGAAATATAGAGGTCCCCTTTTTTTTTGCTAATAGAGTAAGTTGGGCAGTGCATTCTTTTATCTGGGAAATACTTCCGGGGGCTGAAGACAAATCCTCTTTGTAGATTGTCTGGATAGAATCAATGATGACTATATGGGGAGAGAACTTTTTTATATAATCAATAATTAGATTTAGATTGGTTTCGCTAACTACAAATAACTCTTTCGCCTCTATGTTTAGTCGTTCACCGCGCAGTTTGGTTTGACTGACCGATTCCTCACCCGTAATATAGAGAACCCTTTGCCTTTTAGATAGCAGATTAGAAATTTGAAGAAGAA
>DAOWKH010000040.1 GCA_030639955.1 Candidatus Omnitrophota bacterium
CTTCACTCACTTAAATTTTCAAACAGGATTTTTACGTTTTGAGCGAACATTGGTTTTTTTAGCCAGTAGGTCTACGACTAAAATCAAGTTGAGGCAGGAAGTACAAAAATCATGTCTGAGATCGCCGAAGTCCCGAACCATTTCGGGACAGAGGCGGGCGAGTTTGATTTTTGCCTGCCGAGACGCACCTGCCCGCCAGATTGGCAGGCGGGGATTTTAGCGTTAAGAAAAAACCACGAGAGCGAGGAATGCAAAATTCTCCATCAACGCCTTTGCAAAAATCCTATTCTTAATTCTGACGGCATTGGTGTATGCCTGCTTGTGCAGACATACACCGTAAACTACATACACGTAGCTATCTTACCAAGAACGTCCGCCGCCGCCGCCACCGCGTCCGCCACCGCGATCACCTTCAGCGCGAGGGCGAGCCTCATTAACATTAAGCGTCCGCCCGTTCAAGTCCTTACCGTTCATAGCACTGATTGCCGCTTTAGCTTCATCTTCAGATGCCATCTCCACAAATCCAAATCCTCTTGATTTGCCGGTGTACTTATCTTTAATAATAGCGGCAGATGTGACCTGGCCAAAACCTTCAAAAGCCTTCAGCAAGTCATCATCGCTAAGGTCGTATGCCAAATTGCTTACATAAATATTCATTCCAATTCTCCTTGCTATAACTTCGTTATATCTGATTACAGAGATTACAAAAGATTACGGAGATTTCTCTCCTCAATAAATAATCGCTGTAATCTGTTTTTAAATCGTTGTAATCAAACATACGATTTTATAGTATGTTTTCTCTCTGTCCAATAACATCTTTCTGAAGATAGAAATCTGTTTGAAATAAGTACTAAAATAACAATTCTAACCCTCTAATAACATCATTAAACACAAGAGAACCTTTTCTTAAAAAAATTAACCAAAAAACATTTTCTTACTTATACTCATCACCCCCTCATTTTGGCTTATAGCACGGAGCAAATGGCCATTAGTTATTCGCTATTTGCTATATGCAAACTGGCGGAGAGGGAGGGATTTGAACCCCCGGTGGATATAAAACCCACAACAGTTTTCAAGACTGTCTCTTTCAGCCACTCAGACACCTCTCCTTTCTATTAACTCTTCTATTTTCCTACGGCCAGTTGTTGTTTTATAAAATTTTTCTAATCTCGCTGCATCCTTCTTACCCGTACATCTTTTTACATATAATATTTCATATGGCCGAAATTGCTTTGAAGAAATAACTTTACCTAAGTTATGGTCAGTAAGACGCTTGTGGATATCGGTTGCCATTCCAGTATAGGTCCTCGTTTTCGCTTTATTGATCAAAATATAAACATAATGTACCACTATAGTTAATTCCGGTTTTTCCGCCAAAACTTATTTCAATAAGTTTTGGCGAGATCTCGCCAATCGCTTTTAGCGATTGGCGGACAAGACCGCCGCTTTCAACCACTCAGCCATCCCTCCATCCGCCTAAGGCGGATGATCCTGAACCCCGATTTATCGGGATGAAGAACCTATATCGCAGAACGCACAACCTGAGTTACCCTCTCCAAAAAATCGCTAAAAGTAATCTGTCCCGACAAACAAGAAAGAATTATTACCAAAATAAATAAATTAACGATATAAATTAAAGGCAGGGAAAAAATCCGTCCACTGCGGACAATATCCCTCTGCCCCTGACCTAAAAAATAAAAAGTCAAAAAGATGTGAAATGCCCAGGTAGCCCCAATAAGAAAAAGAAAAATATTGAAATATCTTTGGAGATCCAAAAAGAGAGCAAGCAGAAAATAAATAATTACCACAAAGATAGTATAAATAGGAAATAGATAAGGCGACAGAGAGATAAAAAAATTTGATTTTGTCCCCCGCACACTTCCCCCATAGGAAGAAACGCGGAAGGATTTCACCCTTCCCCGGCAAAGAAAGACGGAAATGGCATGGGTCAATTCGTGTCCAAAGATATAAACAGAAATCGGCTTTTTAAATAAAAAATGAACCAGAGTATAAGCGCATAGCCCTAACAAAAAATAGCTCTCTCTTAGCCCAATTTTAAGAGAAGCCAACTCTTTTAAAAAAGCAACTGTAAAAATAAAAGCAAGAAAGATAAAAAATATTCCCAAAAGAATTTTAAAAAAAGAAACGCTTAAGGAATAAAACTTATTTCTTGATTTCCTCTTCATTAATGTATTTCTGCAAAACCCCGGGAACTTTTATGCCTCCGTCCTTTTGCTGATAATTTTCTAATAGAGCAACAACGGTGCGGGCAAGGGCAATCCCTGAACCATTTAAAGTATGCACATATCTTAACCCTTCTTTTGTGCGGTATTTCATATTTGCCCGCCGGGCTTGGAAATCCTCAAAATTGGCGCAACTGCTTACTTCCAGCCAAGTATTACTAGCTGGTGCAAAAATTTCTATGTCATAACATTTAGCAGAAGCAAAGCTTAGCTCGGCACTGCATAGCAAAACTACGCGATAAGGAAGCCCTAATTTCTGCAAAACCTCTTCGGCATCGCCAAGCAGGGACTCTAATTCATCATAAGAATCCTCTAAACGGACAAACTTCACTAATTCTATCTTATCAAACTGATGCACGCGAATTAACCCCTTTGTCTCCTTACCGTAACTTCCAGCTTCCCGTCGAAAACAAGGGGTATAAGCAACATATTTTAAAGGCAAACTATGGACATCCAAAATCTCATCACGATGCAGATTGGTTAAAGGAACCTCGGCAGTGGGAATCAAAAATAAATCATCCTTTTCCAAGCAATACATATCCTCTTCTAACTTAGGTAATTGGCCGGTATTAAACATTGAACGCCGATTTACCAACAAAGGCGGTGAAATCTCCTGATAGCCCTTTTGGATGTGCATATCTAAAAAGAAGTTTATTAATGCTCTTTCTAAAAGCGCTCCTTTTCCTTTAAACAAAGGGAAATTAGAACCGCTAATCTTTGCCGCGCGCTTGAAATCAAGAATATCCAGGTCCTCTCCCAATTGCAGATGGGTCTTGGGAGAAAAAGAAAACTTTGGGGTTTCTCCCCATTGACGCAGAATTTTATTATCCTCTGGTCCTTTTCCCAGAGGCACAGAGGCGTGCGGAAGATTGGGGACAGTTGACAACAAAACCTCTATCTTCTGCTCAATCTGGCGCAGGTCTTTTTCTTTTTCTTTTATCTCTCTTCCCCACTCTCGCACCTCGCTAATCTTCTCCTGAGCATCAACATTTTTCCTTTTCAACCCGGCAATCTCCTCGCTCTGCCTATTCCTGTTTGCCCGCAATTCTTCAACTCTGCTCTTTAACTCCCTCGCCTGCGAATCTAAGTTCAATAAAGCACCAAGGTCAACCTTCTCTTTTTTTGCGGCTAACCCTTTTTTAACCAATTCCAAATTCTGGCGGATAAATTTAATGCTTAGCATTTTAACCCTTTAACACTCCCACCGGTTTCATCCGACAGACCTTTTTGGAGATGCCCGCACCAACAACTACATCAACTACATCAACTACATTTTTATATGCCTGCGGGGCTTCCTCGCTTAATGTTTCTCTGCCGGCTGTGCGCACAATTATTCCTTTACTTCTTAATTCTTGAGACAGCGTTTTTGCGTTTATTAATTTTTTTGCCGCTGTTCGTGACATCACTCTACCGGCACCGTGACAAGTACTCCCAAAGGTCTCTACCATTGCTTTTTCTGTTCCTACCAATAAAAATGAATACCTGCCCATATCGCCGGGGATAATCACCGGCTGACCAACGCTTTTATATTTTATCGGAATATCGGGATGCTCTGGCGGAAAAGCCCGCGTCGCCCCTTTGCGATGCACACAAAGGGTTTTTTCTTGGCCATCAACAATATGTTTCTCAAACTTGGCAATATTATGGGCAACATCGTAAATTAAATCCATCTCCAAATCCTGCCATTTCCGACTAAAGAATTTCTCAAAGGATTTTCGCACTAAGTGCATTAAGCTCTGACGGTTCGCCCAGGCATAGTTTGCCGCACAGCACATCGCCGAAAAATAATCTTTTCCTTCTTTAGAATTTAAGGGAGCACAAACAAGCTGGCGGTCAGGAAGTTTTTCTTTATCAAAATAAGCAAGCATCGTCTTTAGATAATCACTGCAGACCTGATGCCCAAAGCCGCGCGAGCCGGTATGAATCATTATCGTAATTTGTCCCTTAAATAGCCCAAAGACCTCGGCTATCTCGGGTTCATAAATTTCATCAATAACCTGAATTTCGCAAAAGTGATTTCCACTGCCCAATGTTCCTATTTGGGCTCTGCCGCGTTCATATGCCCGCTGGGAAATCTTATCCGGGTTCGCTCCTTTGATTGCTCCTCGTTCTTCGGTGAACTCCAAATCCCTTTCTACTCCATAGCCCTGTTGCACTGCCCAAGCCGAGCCCTCTACTACTACTTTCCTCAACTCCTGCTGGGAAATCTTTATCTCACCCTTTGAACCTAAACCGGCAGGCACTTCACGAAACAAGGTGTTTATCAATCCCTCAATTTTATCTTTTATTTCATTATGTTCAAAATTAGTGCGCATAAGCCGCACCCCGCAGTTAATGTCATAGCCAACTCCTCCGGGTGTAATCACCCCTCCCCTTTCGGAATCAGTTGCTATTACTCCGCCAATAGGTAAACCGTACCCCCAGTGGATATCGGGCATTGCCAGAGAATATTTTACAAGTCCGGGCAAAAAAGCGGCATTGGCTACCTGCTCCGGCGCCCGGTCGCGGATAATATCTTTTAATAATTTTTCGTTAGCATAAATCCTCCCCGGCACGCGCATTCCAGCTTTATAACTTCGGGGAATCTCGTAGCAGTAATCGCTGACTTTTTGTATTGGCCCATTCCAGGGTTGTTTCATATTAAACATCAAAAATGACCTCTGCCTGCCAAAGGTCATCTTTCTTTTCTACTTTGAGATTATGATAGGTAATCCCCTTTATTTCACTCTTTAAAGAATGCCTTGCCGTGTCAAATTTCTCACCTTTAGCTCTTCCTTTTAAATAACTATTATCCAATTTAGCAAGGGTAAACTCACGCAGTAAAATCTCATCTACATTAAAATGATAAAGCAGTTCGCCTAACCAACTAACCAAAAGTTCCTCAATATTAGCCGCTTTGCATTCTATCTCTATTGACTTTTTGATTTCTACCTTGTCTAAATCAGCAATAATGGCAAACATCCCTTCGGCAGAATTAACAAAAAGTTCCTTTAAATCTCCGCCGAACACCCGTATACCTATATCCGCCGTATGCTCAATAATTTCGTATTTTTTACGGAGATTCTTTTTATCCTGCATTTTGCATTGCTAATTGCTAATTTTGCATTTTAAATTGAATTCACTCTTCCTCTTCAATCACCTTTGCCACCGCCACCACTTTGTCGCCGGGTTTTAGAGAAACTAACTTTACTCCTTGGGTATTCCTGCTAATTGTCCTTATTTCGGAGGTGGCTGTGCGCACAACCATTCCCTGGGCGGTAATCAGAATCAACTCGTCTTTATCATTCACTGTCTTTATGCTTACCACATCTCCGTTCCTTTTGGTGGTTTTAATATTTATTACCCCTTTGCCGCCGCGAGATTGTTTTCTATACACAGAAAACTCTGTGCGTTTGCCAAAACCCTGTTCAGTAACGCTAAGAATGGTAGAATTCTTTTCTGTGAGCTCCAAAGAAATCAATTTGTCATCCTTATTTAATCTAATCCCTCTTACCCCTTTGGATGCCCTACCGGTCGCCCTTACCCCTTTTTCGCTAAATCTAATTGCTTTTCCCTTTTGGCTCGCCAAAAATATTTCATCTTCGCCATTGCTAATCTTACAACCAATCAACTCGTCATCTTTATCCAAATCAATAGCTACAATTCCTCCCTTACGCGGATGGCTATAACTCTCTAATTTTGTCTTTTTTACCAAACCGCTCTTGGTAGCCAAAAGCAAAAATCCTTGTTTAAAATCCTTCACACATATGCAAGAAGCTACCAATTCTCCGGGCGAAAGTTGTAACAGATTCACAATCGCCCTTCCCTTAGCCATTCTGCCGGCCTCGGGAATCTCAAAAACCTTCAGCCAAAATACCTTTCCTTTATTGGTAAAAAATAGAATATAATCGTGGGTGGAGGCAACGAATATATTTTCTAAAAAGTCCTTATCTCTTATCTCGGCCGCAGTAACTCCTTTTCCGCCCCGCCTCTGCCGACGGTAATGGCTCACCGGAAACCTCTTAATATATCCTAAATGACTAATAGTAACCAGGACATCCTGTTGGGCAATGAGGTCCTCAATTTCCAAATCCTCTTGCTCGGCTAAAATCTCTGTCCTTCTTTCATCGCCAAATCTCTCCTCTATCTCGGTCAATTCCTGTTTTATAATCTCTCTAACTTTCTGTTTGCTCTTTAGGATTAATTTATACTCCTCTATCTTTTTAAGCAGCTCCAAATATTCCTCTTTAATCTTTTTCTTTTCCAGAGCGGTCAGGCGCTGAAGTTGCATCTCCAAAATTGCTTTTGCTTGCACCTCACTAAGCGAGAATTTCTTAACTAAATTTATCTTTGCTTCCTCTACCGTTTTGGAATGCCTGATTGTTTTAATAACCTCATCTAAATTATTCAGGGCAATGGTTAACCCTTCTAAGATATGGGCGCGTTTTTCGGCTTTATCTAATTCAAACCTGGTGCGCCGCTCAATAACATCCTCGCGGTGCTCAATAAAACAATTAAGCACTTGCTTTAGATTCAAAACTACAGGCCTACTTCTCACCAAAGCAAGCATAATTATACCGAATGTGGAGCGCAACTGCGTTCGTTTATAGAGCTGATTTAAAACAACCTGACTATTCGCATCTTTCTTTAATTGAATAACAATGCGCATTCCCTCGCGGTCGGATTCATCACGCACATCGCTAATTCCCTCAATCTTCTTATCCCGCACAAGAGCAGCAATGCTTTTGATAAGTTCGGCCTTGTTCACCTGATAAGGAATTTCGCTAACAATAATCGCCTCCCTGCCTTTTTCTTTCTCAATGTATGCCCGTCCCTGAATCTTTATTATTCCTCTACCGGTAGTATATGCCTGTTTAATCCCCTCTCTGCCACAGATAATTCCAGCAGTAGGAAAATCAGGACCCTTTATTTTGGTCATTAGTTTCTTTATAGAAACCTCGGGTTCGTCTAAAAGTAGATTGGTCCCTTTGATAACCTCGCTCAGATTATGGGCGGGGATATTGGTGGCCATCCCTACAGCAATCCCGGAAGAGCCGTTAATCAGCAAATTAGGAATTCTGGCCGGCAGAACCGAAGGTTCGGTTAAGCTATTATCAAAATTAGGAATAAAATCAACTGTGTTTTTATCAATATCTAAAAGGAGCTGGCTACTAATCCTTTGCATCCGCGTTTCCGTGTATCGCATAGCCGCCGCGGCATCTCCATCGACCGAGCCAAAATTGCCTTGACCGTCAATCAGAGGATACCTCAAAGAAAACTCCTGCACCATTCTTACCAAAGAATCATAAACGGCTACATCGCCGTGAGGATGAAATTTCCCTAAGACCTCCCCGACCACGCGAGCGCATTTTTTATAGGGTTTATTGTATTCCAGGCCCAATTCTTGCATTGCATAAAGAATGCGGCGGTGCACCGGTTTTAAGCCATCGCGCACATCGGGAAGCGCCCTCCCTACGATTACGCTCATTGAGTAATCAAGATAGGATCTCTTCATCTCGTCTTCTACGCAAACAGGAACTATCTTTTCTTTTTGGGTATACAACCTTCCTCCTTCACTTCGTTCAGTCGTCAGAAATCAAATATTAAATATCAAAAATCAAATATGCAAACTAAAAATATAAAAATTTAAGTTTTTGCATTTTTGATATGTGTTTTTGATTTTTGGTTTTTGATTTTTGGTTTTTGATTATACATCCAGATTCTTCACTTCCAAAGCATTCTTTTCAATAAATCTACGGCGGGGTTCGACAACATCACCCATCAGCATTGTAAAAATCTCATCGGCCTCTACAACATCTTCCAACACTACCTTTAAAATTGTGCGTTTGTCCGGATTCATCGTCGTCTCCCAGAGCTGCTCTGGGTTCATCTCCCCCAAACCTTTATACCTCTGCACGGCAATTCCCTGCTGGGCATATTCCTGAATAAAACCCCTCAATTCTTTTAAATTTAAAATTTCTTTTTCTCTTTTGGAGGCAAGAATCTTTAAAATGGGCTGGTGCGAAAAATAATCCTTTATACTCAATCCCAAATCCTCTAACTGTTTAAAATCTTTTGTCAGCTCTTTTTCCTCTCTTAATTCTATTGCTTCTTCGCTGAGCTCATCTTCGGAAAAGAAGAATTTATCCTCTCCTTCTATCTTTGCCCAATAAAGCGGCAATTTCTTCTTTTTTAAAAAACACCTGGCGTATTTCTCAAAATCTACTCCCCTTTTTTTTAGATAAAGTGAGAATTCTTCGATGTTACGGGTAATCTCTATTATCTTTTTAATTTCTTGAGGATTATACTTATAACTATCTGACAGGCGCAGCAAAGTGATATCTGTTGAAATGCCGATGTTTAAAAAAAACTTTTCTTTTTCCTCCTCGGTCTGGATATATTCTTCCTTTTTACCCTTTGTGATTTTATATAAAGGCGGCTGGGCAATATAAATGTGTTCTTTTTCAATCAACTGGCGCATCTCGCGATAAAAAAAGGTTAGCAATAAGGTGCGGATATGCGCCCCATCAACATCAGAATCGGTCATAATAATTATCTTGTGATACCTTAACTTGGAAATATCAAAATCCTCTCTAATACCGGCTCCAATGGCCATTGCCATTGTTTTTATTTCCTCATTGCTCAAAACCTTATCTATCCTTGCCTTTTGCACATTCAGCACTTTTCCTCTTAAAGGTAATATTGCCTGAAAGCGACGGTCGCGCCCCTGTTTCGCTGAGCCACCGGCACTGTCTCCTTCCACCAGATAAAGCTCACAAAGCTGGGGGTCTCTCTCTGAACAATCGGCTAATTTGCCGGGCAGAAGTCCTCCTTCCAGCACCCCTTTGCGGCGGGTAAGCTCTCTCGCCTGGCGGGCGGCTTCGCGGGCGCGGGCAGCCATAACCCCCTTTTCGATAATCTTGCGGGCAACCGGGGGATTTTCTTCCAAAAAGGTCTTTAGACAACTGCTGACTATTGACTCCATAATCCCCTGAATCTCGCTGTTCCCCAATTTTGTCTTTGTTTGTCCTTCGAATTGGGGATTAGGCAGCTTCACGCTGATTACTGCGGTGAGCCCCTCGCGGACATCTTCACCTGAGAGATTATTAATCTTTTTCAGCAAGTCCTTATCCTTGCAATACTGATTGATTGTGCGTGTAAGGGCAGAGCGGAATCCACTCAAATGCGTTCCTCCTTCTGTTGTGTTGATATTATTGGCAAAGCTAAATATATTCTCGCTATAACTGTCATTAAACTGCATCGCTACTTCTACATTTATCCTGTCTTGCTCTTTTTGAAAATAGACAACCTTTTTATGCAGGGGATTCTTGTTTTCATTTAGATACTCAACAAAAGAAATAATCCCTCCCTTGTATCTAAATATATGCTCCTTGCCACTCCTCTCTTCGCTAACAGCAATCTTTAAACCTTTATTTAAAAAAGCCAATTCTCTTAACCTCTGCGAAAGGGCATCGAAAGAGAAATTGGTTTGTTTAAAAATCTGACTATCGGGCTTAAAGGTCACTATTGTGCCGCTGTTTTTGGATTTACCAATAATTTTTAAAGGACTGACTACCGCTCCTCTTTCGTAGCGCTGTTTAAACAGCTTTCCTTCTCTCTTCACCTCTACTTCTAACCACTCGCTTAAGGCATTCACCACCGAAACTCCTACTCCGTGCAAGCCCCCGCTGACCTTATAAGTGCGGTGGTCAAATTTACCCCCGGCGTGCAAGGTGGTCATCACTACTTCTACGGCTGGCTTCTTTTGTGTCTTGTGCTTATCTACAGGGATGCCCCGTCCATTATCAGCAACGCTGACACTGCCATCGGCATTAAGCATAACATTAATCTCTGTGCAATAATCAACCATTGCTTCGTCAATGCTGTTATCTACTACTTCCTGAACCAAATGATGTAAACCAGCAATGGAGGTATCGCCAATATACATTGCCGGCCGCTGTTTTACTGCTTCAATTCCTTCTAAAACCTGGATATTTGTAGCGTCGTATTTTTCTGTCATAACTTCGTTATGCCTGATTACAACGATTAAATCAAGATTACAGCGATAACTTCTTAGCAATCTGTGTAATCCCCGCCTGCCAAGCTTGGCGGGCAGGGGCATTTAATCTGTGTAATCAAACATCCTTTCTTTAAAGGATGTTTCCTATCCTAAACCTTATCTCTACCAAAAATCTGTTTCCTAATACTTCTTCTATTTTATTTTTCCATTCTTCTTTATTAAAATTTAGATTATACAACCAGGGCGAGCTATCTACGGCAACTATTAGTTTAATCTTCTTTTTATTTCTTTTTACTTCTCTTAATTTGCTATGCTCTTGGGCTATCGGCGGAACAATCCTTTTCCAAATCTCTCTAATATCCTCTCTCTCCTCGCCCTTTATCTGCTCAATAACTTCACCAACTACATCCTTGAAAAGTTTCGGCTGCATATTACACCTTATTCTATCTGCATTGGCATCAGCACACAGGTGAAGTTGTCTGCCTTAAACAGACCGGGTTTCTCGCTTTCCTCTAAAGCTAATGTCAATTTCTCAAAGGGAATACTGCGAAACATATCCAACAGATAATGAGGATTAAAACCGACGGTAATCTCTTCTCCTTGATACTCCACGCCAATCTCTTCTTTTGCTTCTCCTAAATCCGGGGTCTCGCTGCTGATAAGTATTTTATTTTTAGAGAGATTGAGCTTCATTAAAGAAGATGCGGGAGAGGTTAATAAACTAACTCGTCGGGTAGCAGAGAAAATTTCTTCTTTACTCAAACTTACGAGCTTATCGCTTTTCGAGGGAATAACTTGCTCATAATCGGGAAATTCTCCTTCGATTAAACGCGAAATTATTGTCGTCCTATCAACAACAAAAGCAATTTGGTTTTCAATCAAATAAATCTGCACTTCCCCTTCTTCGCCCAATAATCTGTTCAACTCCCGAACTGCCTTTATAGGCAGAATTATCCCCTTCTTCCATAAATTTCCTTCTGCTTTCTGAATCTCTTTCTCGGCTAAAACCAGCCGACGGCCGTCGGTAGCTACCAATTTCAATTTCCCATCTTTAAGGACAAATAAAATTCCATTAAGAACATAACGGCTTTCTTCATTAGAGACCGCAAAAGCAGTCATCGTAAGCAAAGCCCTGAGTTCATTTTGCGAGAGGATTATCTTTTCTTTATTCTCGGTGGAAAAAGAAGGGAGTTGAGGGAAATCATCCGCAGGCAATCCCATTATCCGATAAAATACCTTGCCGGCTTCAAGTTGAATAATATTATTTTTTTTAACAGAAACGCTTATTTCCTCATCAGGCAACTCGCGGGCAATATCGCTAATTTTCTTAGCCGGAACGGTGACTGAACCTGCTTGTTCAATTACTGCTCCTTCTATTGACGCCGAAATTCCCATCTCTAAATCAGTCCCGCTGAATTTAAGCTTTCCTTCTTCGGCTTCAAGCAAAATATTAGATAGAATGGGCAGAGTTGCTCGCGGGTTGATTACATTGCTCACCTTCTGAATCCCATCTCTCAACAAACTCCTTCTGCATTTAATCTTCATATGACACCTCCTTTCCTTACTCGCCGCAGGCGAGAGCCTGAGTGAAGCGAAGGATAAAAACATAGTTAGCAGAAATTACTTTCACTTGTGCCCGCAAGGGTATTTAACAACTTTGCATTTGACATAGTATGTCTCTTAATCTATTCCCTCTACCACCTCTTTAACTAAATTATTTTTACCTAAGGGCATCAGATGCACGCCTTGACAAAGAGGGCGTATCTGCTTGATTAACTCCGAGGCAATCTTCACTGTCTCCTTTTCTTTATCCATTGCTGTCTCTATTCTCTTCATAATCTCCTGGGGAATAGAAATTCCAGGTATATTTTTATTTAAGTAATCGGCTGTTTTGGGGCTTTTTAAAAAGATAATCCCGCCCAAAACCGGGATATTAAACTTCTTAACCCTTTTCATAAACTCAGCAAATTTAGAAATATCAAATATCGGTTGGGTCTGAAAAAACTTCGCTCCGGCTCTGATCTTTTTCTCCATCTTGCTGATTTGAAAATCAAGGTTTTCGGCATTGGGGTCGACAGCCGCTCCGCAAAAGAACTGCGGCGAGCCATTTAATTCCTTTTCGGCTAAATCATAGCCCTGTTCCATCCTCTTTATCATTTCTAAAATCCCTATAGAATCCAAATCAAACACAGGTTTTGCCTCTTTTTGATCACCGCAACTTGGAGGATCGCCGCTTAGGACAAGGATATTTCTGATTCCTAAAACAGAGGCACTCAGAATATCCGATTGCAGGGCTAAGCGATTGCGATGGCTGGCGGTTATTTGAAAAATCGGCTCGCCCCCTCTTTGTCTAATCAGATAAGATAGACACAGCGAACTCAGCCGCATCACCCCTCCAGCCATATCGGTAACATTAACTGCGTCTATTTTATCCTTTAAAGAATCAGCCGCAGATAATGCTGACTGGACATTTGTTCCTTTGGGTGGAGCGACTTCAGCAGTAATTACAAACTTTCTTTTATCTAATTTCTCTTGAAAATCCATTATTTAGTTAACTTTTAATCAGAGCGTAGGATTGGTCGCACGAAAGCACGCCGTTGATTTGCCCAGCGAGCAAATCACGGCTCGGTGCTCGCCCTCGCTCTCTCGCTCACTGCGTTCGCTCGAACCGTGCCCGCTCGGGCTCCGCAACGGCTTCTTAGCGACACAATCCTACGCTTTAAATTTCCTCCCCGACCATTTACTTATTTCCTAAAATCCGAAACAGCGAAGTCCCGCAATCAGGGCATTTCCCTTTCATCGCCCTTCTGCCATTCTTCAGTGTTACTTCCTGCCCATCCTTCATCTCTTTCTTTGCCTTACACTTTACGCAATACGCTTCCATTTTTTCACCTCCTTTCAATGAGACTTAGGTTTTCTCAAGCCCCTGCCTGCCGGCAGGCAGGCAGAGAAGGCGAAAAGAAAACCTTTAGTCGAATTGATTCCGACGAGCGCTGTAAAATTATCGAAGAAAATTTTACAGCATATTAAGCGAGTCGGAATATTCATTTAACATAGTATGTCTCTCTATTTCTTTCCCTATCTCCTCTAATCCAAATGGTTGTTTTTTTAGCTTAATGCAGAGTTGCTTTAATTGTTGCAAAGTTCCCATCAGTAAACAGTCTGTATATTTAATCTTTCCGCTGATTACTTCTCTGTGCACGGCTGCCTCTGCCCCTGAAGAGAGCGCCTCCTGCTTTAAGATATTTGCGGCTTCAATCTTAATGCTTTCTAATTTAATTACCCTGAACAAAGCCTTGGGCGCCATAATCTCAATACCTCTTTTATCTACACCAACCTTCTTCAACTCTTGCCTAACCTCTTTCAGATTGTTTAAATAAACAACAGAAGCTTTCATGCTTTAGGTTTCTCCTGCCCTATCCCCACAATCTTCCTTGCCTCTGAACCGCTGAGCACCTCTTTTTCCAATAAGGTAGAAGCAAGCAATTCCAATTTCTGGCGGTATTTGCTTAAGAGCTCTTTTGCCCGCTGATAACACTCGCCAATAATCCGGCGCACCTCTTCATCAATAATCTGGGCGGTTTTCTCACTATAATTTCTTTCATCTAAAATATCCCGTCCTAAAAATAACTGCTTTTTGCTTTTACCAAAGGTTAGATTGCCCAATTTGCTCATTCCAAACTCACAGACCATCTGGTGGGCTATCTCAGTAGCCATTTGCAGATCATTCTGGGCGCCGGTAGTAATCTCTTTGTTCATTAATTCTTCAGAGACCCGTCCTCCCAACAAAACCGTGAGTTTATCTAACAACTCTTTTTTGCTAATTAGATAACGGTCTTTGAGAGGCATCTGCATCGTGTATCCGAGAGCGGATGTCCCCCGCGGGAGAATAGAAACCTTGTGCAACTGCTCTTCATCTAAAATAAGCAGAGATAGCAAGGCGTGTCCGGATTCGTGATCGCTGACAATTTTCTTTTCCTTTTCGCTGATTACCCTGCTTTTTCTTTCCGGGCCAGCCATTACCCGCTCAATAGATGATTCTAACTCCTCCATTTCTACTACCTCTTTATTATGACGCACCGCCAATAAGGCGGCTTCGTTTGCTAAATTTGCCAGGTCTGCCCCGGAAAATCCCGGTGTCTGACAGGCGATAGAATTCAAATCTACATCTTTGCTCAATTTAACCTTGCGGGTATGCACCTTTAAAATTCCTTCTCTCCCTTTTATATCGGGCTTATCAATAACAATCTGACGGTCAAATCTCCCTGGCCTTAGCAAAGCGATATCAAGAACATCGGGTCGGTTGGTTGCCCCAATAAGAATAACCCCCTCGCGGGTATCAAAACCGTCCATCTCTACCAACAAGGCATTCAGGGTCTGCTCTCTTTCATCGTGAACCGCTCCAATCCCGGCAAATCTCTGCCTCCCTACGGCATCAATCTCATCAAGAAATATTATACAACCCTTATTTTCTGCTTTAGCCGCCTTTCTTGCCTGGTCAAAAAGGTCGCGCACCCGCGATGCACCCACTCCTACAAACATCTCTACAAAATCCGAGCCGCTGATAGAAAAGAAGGGAACCCCGGCCTCCCCGGCCACTGCCCGGGCCAACACCGTCTTTCCACAACCCGGAGGACCCATCAGCAAAACACCCTTGGGGATTTTTCCCCCTAACTTCTGGAATTTTTTGGGGTTTTTCAAAAACCCGATAATCTCTTGCAACTCTTCCTTTGCCTCATCCACCCCAGCTACATCTTCAAAGGTAGTCTTTACTGTATCCTGAGAAAGTTTTGCTCTGCTTTTGCCAAAAGAAAAAAGCTTTGCTCCCCCCTGTTGCATCCCTTTACGAGTTACAAACCAGATAAAAGCAATAAACAAAACCATCGGCAGCAAGGAAAAGAAAAGAGTGGAGAAGAACGTCCTTCCCGGCCTGATCTCAAATTCTTCTACATTCTCGCGGATAACTCTTATTAACTCTATGTCGTTTTCGGGGATATACACCCGATAGAATCTGCCATCGGCAAGCTCGCCCTGAATAACCTCGCCTATCTTATAACAAGACTTGATTTCGCCCCGTTCTCTATTCTGGGAGACCATAGCATAAAATTCAGGATAAGAAAGAGATTGGGGAGTAAGTTTTTCTGCTAACGGCGAAAACTTATAAAGATAGATAAAAAACAGCCCGATAATCAGCCAGACAATCAGAGATCGCCAGTCTGGCTTTTTATACTCCTGCTTATTCTCCTCTTTGGAATCCGTGTCAGTAGGACCAAGACCATCAAGTTTAGGTTTAGTTGCGTTAGACATCTTTCTCCTTTTCAGGCCGCATACCGGGTTTACACCTTAAAAAGATAATTTTATTATATTTCTTTTGAACCCTAATCTGCGGTAAATCCAAAAATAAATTTCTTTTGTCTTTATTTATCAACAGATCCAGCGCCTGCCAATGCTGATAGCCAATCTGTCTTATATCCCCTTTTACCTTCTTAATTGCCAAACGCAGAACCCTTTTTTGCAGCGCAGGATGAAAATTAGTAAGTTTACCCAAATAAAGAACAACTTTATTATCTATGCATTGGCTAATCTGGGAAAAAACTCCTTTACTTATC
>DAOWKH010000055.1 GCA_030639955.1 Candidatus Omnitrophota bacterium
ACGCTAATAACTCTCCAAAATTTTGATTTTTTGAGTGAAATCATTTTAGTTGTTGAGAAAACAAAAATAGATTTTTGCCGAAAAGAGATTGTTAAGAAATATAAATTAAACAAGGTTAAAAAAATTATCGCCGGCGGGGCAAGCCGCTTTGATTCTGTTTTTAAGGGACTGCGAGAGATAGATAAAGAGACGGATTTGGTTTTTATTCACGACGGAGTGCGTCCATTTTTGAGCGAAGAGGTGGCTAAAAGGGTTATTCGGGCGGCAAAGAGATATAAAGCCGCAGTAGCGGCTTTTCCCTGTATAGAGACAATAAAAGAAACTGATGAAGGTTTATTTGTTAAAAAGACCTTGCCGCGCAAGAAAATCTGGTCTATTCAGACACCCCAGGTTTTTGGCCGCGATTTGATTGTCAAAGCTTATAAAAAGGCAAAGAAAAAGGGAATAAATGCAGGCGACGATGCTGAACTGGTAGAGAAAATAGGGCAACCCGTAAAAATAGTAAAAGGGGAGTATAGGAATATAAAAATTACTTTTCCCGAGGATTTAATTTTTGCTCAAGGGTTATTTGGAGAGATTGGCTCGGGTTAGTCGCACGAAAGCACGCCGTTGGTTTGCCCAGCGAGCAAATCACGGCTCGGTGCTCGCCCTCGCTCTCTCGCTCATTACGTTCGCTCGAACCGTGCCCGCTCGGGCTCCGCAACGGCTTCTTAGCGACATAACCCGAGCCTCTTAAAGTTTGGTAGTAAATATAAAGATTAGTACCCGATAAGTGAAATACTATAAGGTTTTTCTTGAAACTTTTTATTTTTACTGCTTTTTAAACATCTTTAAAAAGTAATAAAAAAAATACTTGACAAAGAAAGGGGAATATGGTATAAATAAACAGTAATAGAAATTTTGCAAAAAGGGGTTTTGCAGAGATTTTTGCATTCCTCGCTCTCGTGATTTTTTCTTAACGCTAAAACCTGCGTTTCGGCAGGCAAAAATCAAACTCACCCGCCTCTGTCCCGAAACGGTTCGGGACATCAGCGGTCTCAAACATGATTTTTGTATTTCCTGCCTCAACTTGATTTTAGCTAAAAAAACCAATGTTCGCTCAAAACGCAAAATTCTCTCAGTCAATCAGAAAATTGGAGGCTAAAATGAACTTATTAAAGTCAAAGAAATTTTGGTCGGTAGCAATAGCCATTGCTTTCTTATTAAATAGTATTCCTTATCCAGCTTATGGGATGAAAAGAATAATACCCCCGCTTGTATCTGGTGACTCAAGTGGTGAAAGAAGTAAGAAGTTACATAGCCTTGTTATCAGTTGCAAAGTAGGGAAATTTCCTCTTTCTCATAAATTAGTACATAGACTTTTCCAGAAATTAGCTCAAAAAGATCTTTCAGGGAATGCGATAGGTTCTACTCCCCAGGAAATTGTGGATGAGTTTGGCGAGCTAAATCCATCTCCAGAACTAAGAGCAATTATTGATAAATATCAAGAGACAGCTGGAAGTGCCCTCCGGTGCGTGAAAACGCGATATGGAAATGTATTCTACAGATTTAGAGAAGAGGCAGCAACAGATTCGTATTTAGATGGGATAGAAAATACATTTTCTCGCACTGTTGTATATGATATAAATGAAAAAGTAGCTGAACTCGCTTATGAAACCTTTGGTTCAGAAACCTATATGTTTGAACATGCGGGACGCTATGGAGTATATATAGATGCCGATCTATATGCAGAACTGGGAAAAATAGGGCATAAAGAAAGAGAAGGGCTTCTATCAGACTACGAAGAAACCGTTTTCGAGCGGCTATATGCTCATTCACTTTTTGAATTAATGTTCAGAAATATACTGATTGCTTTTGAAAAATATCGAGAGGATATAAAATTGATAGAAGATTTTCCTCGTCGACTAAAACTATTTAGTAAGAAGAAAAACGAAAAAGAGAAGGAAATTGATCGGAGTATTCAGAAATCGAAAAAATCAAACTTTAAACTTTTAATAGAACGCCTTAGATTATTAGGAGTGAATCAATGGGATGCCGAGTATGTTTTATTGTCAGAGGAATATAAAAAAATAAAAAATGAACGTGCATCAATAGGGCTTAGTGATGATGAGTTTATGGCAGAAGAAGCAGATGCCGTAGTGTTCACCTCCACTACACCCCATGAGCTTACGGAAATGGCTCGAGATGAAAATGGCAATTATTATGTTAGCATAAAACCGCTAAAGCCTATTTTAAAGAGATTAACAGAGCAAAAGAGGGCGAGGGGGCTTATATTGGCTGAAAAAGAGGTTCCAGGGTTACCTCGAAAAACAAAAGCTGAATTTGTGCGAAGAGTAGAAAAAGAAGAGAGCGGACGGCTAACAGCCGATGAAACTGTTGTTGCTTCCAGTATCGGAGGCGATGAGATGGCAAAAGCAGAAACAGATGAAGAAATAATTGCTTTAGCTATGATTCTTTTGGATGGAGACAACCCCGATGATATACGGATAGAAGCGGCAGAAAGGTTAAACGAAATAAGGATGGCGATAAAAAAGGAAGATTTTGAAGTAATAAATGAAGTAGATTATATCTTTTGGGAAATTCTGAGGACTTGGAAATATATGTATGGTGGTAATTATCATATTCCAGCTTACAACAATAGAAAGACAGGGAGGGAAGAGAGTTTAGTAGTTAGATCAAAGATAGTTGATCTTGTAGGCGTTATGAACTCAAGTTTTATGTGGTCTACAATAGGCAACCCAATCCTGACGACAATAGAGAGTTTAAGAGTGGGACAAACCTCTCCCGAATTGGGAATGTTTCTGATTGATTTTTTCAGTAATGGAGACAAGTGGTTTATTAAAAGAGCAAAAAGAGCTATAGCGATTAGCCAAAGCAAATTAGCCCATTTTGAGCCTTGCGTGGTATTTTCTACTGTTATAAGCGAGGCAATCTCTGCAGGGGAAGCAAGAGCAACTGATAAGAAAGTAAAGGTTTATGTAGATGCCCGCAGTTTATTTGAACAAACAGAAGAAGGGAAAACAGTATTAGCGTTAGGGATTGACGAAAAATTGAGTAATCTGAATAAATCTCTTTCAACAAACCAGCAGGTTTTTATCGTTGTTCAAGGTAATGATAAATCGGTAAAAGAATTCAAGAAATATCTGGCGGTGCAAGTGGATCCATATAGTCGACGCAGTGTTATATTTATCAGTAATAAAGAAGCTGAGGAAAAAATAAAAAAGGATAATGAAAACCCTGATACGCAAGCAACGGGCATAGTTAGCCAGGATTCTATTGAGGCCTCTATCGAGAAGGCAAAAGAAGTTCGGCAGGATGTATTAGCAAAGCGATATCCAAAGCAAATCTCTATTGATGAAGCAGAGGCAGAATGGTGGAGTGGGATTTCCCAAGAATGGACAACAATATCTAAAATTGGAAAGAATGAAAGAAACGATGTTTTTTCGGTCATACTCGCTTATCTTGGCTGGCCGTTTAATGATGGCGCACCTTCTCTTGCCTGGGGGCAGTTATACATCGCAACCTATGTTAATAATGGAGGAAATGCAGAAGAGGCTGTAAGGAGAGTTGAAAAAGCAAAAAAAGAAGGGATTAAGAGTTTCACCGGCGCTTCTCCACTGGACCACGAAGCACAGCAAGAGCGTGCAAATATTAGAGAGATCTTAGAGGCAGCCTAAAATAGTGCTTGAACGAGGCCGCTCGCCTCTCGGCAAAGCTGAGGGAAACCTCGCACATATTAGAAATTTAACAAAAGGGCAGGTAAAACCAACATAGGTAAACCTGCCCTTTTTATTTGCAAGTTTAGGGGAAATCTGATATAATAACCCCACTATGCGGATTGGTTTTGGCTACGATATCCATCCTCTTAAAGGAGGAAGAAAGCTAATTTTGGGCAGTGTAGAAGTTCCTTTTGACAGAGGGTTAGAAGGGCATTCGGATGCCGATGTTCTCTTGCATTCTATCTGCGATGCTTTGTTGGGTGCGGCCGGTCTGGGAGACATCGGCGAGCATTTTTCGGACAAAGATGAGAGATATAAAGATATTAGCAGTTTGAAACTTTTGGCCGAGGTTAAGGAACTTTTGGAGCAAAAAAAACTGATTATTGAGAATATTGACAGCACTATAATTATTGAGCAGCCGAACCTCTCTTCTTTTAAGCAAAAAATGAAGGTAAATATTACTAACACATTGGGGCTATCCAGTTCCCAAATAAACATCAAAGCTACTACTAATGAAGGTCTGGGGGCAGTTGGCAGAGGAGAGGGTATTGCGGCTTATGCCGTAGCGTTGCTAAGGGAGAAAAAATGATTAACGAAATAAGAGCTGCGCTTGAGCGCGACCCGGCGGCGCGCAGCCGCTTGGAGGTTCTGCTTACCTATTCTGGTTTGCACGCAATTATCCTGCACCGCCTTGCATATTATCTTTACAAGAAGGGCATTCGCTTTTTCCCGCGGGCGATCTCCCAATTGAACCGCCATTTTAGCGGTATTGAAATTCATCCCGCGGCTCAGATTGGTAAAGGTTTTTTTGTTGACCACGGGATGGGTGTAGTGATTGGCGAGACAACCATAATCGGCGATAATGTAACCCTGTATCAAGGAGTAACCCTGGGGGGAACAGGCAAAGAAAAAGGAAAACGGCATCCCACAATTGGTAATAATGTAGTTATCTCTGCCGGGGCAAAGGTATTAGGGAATATCAGTATCGGCGATAATGTGAATATCGGAGCAAATGCGGTGGTGATAAGGTCAGTGCCGGCTAACTGCACCGTAGTAGGTGTTCCGGGAAGAATAGCCAGAAAAGAAGGCAATCGCGTTCCGGGTATCAATTTAGAGCACACCAAGCTCCCTGACCCTTTAACCGAAAGATTAAAAAAACTCCAGCAGGAGATTGATACTGTGGAGAAACATTTGGAAGAATGGAGAACTAAATAAATCCCAATGACCAAATCCCAATGTCCAATCAAATCCCAATTCTTTAAATCCCAAACAAGAAATAATAACATTGGGGTTTAGGATTTGGGGCTTGGTTGGGCATTGGTCATTGGGACTTGGGGTTTTAGAAGTTAGGTATTCTAAGATGCTTTATCTTTACAACACCCTCACCCGCAAAAAAGAAAAATTCGTTCCTTTACAAAAAGGAATTGTAAAGATATACAGTTGTGGTCCTACGGTCTATGATTATGCCCATATCGGCAATTTTCGCGCCTATGTGTTTGAAGACCTTCTGCGGCGTTATCTAAAATATAAAGGATACCATGTTTTTCAGGTAATGAATATCACCGATGTTGATGATAAAACGATTAGTGGGGCAAAAAGAAAGGGGATTAAATTAAATGATTTCACCAAAAAATATAGCAATGCCTTTTTTGAGGATTTGGAAAAACTGAATATTGAAAGAGTAGAGGAGTATCCGCGAGCAACAGAACATATTCCTGAGATGGTGAAACTAATAGAAATTCTGCTAAAAAAAAGCTTTGCTTACGAGAAAGATGGCTCAATTTACTTCAAGATTTCTCAATTTGAGGATTATGGAAAACTCTCGGGAATGCCCGCCTACGCTTCCTCTTTCGCCAAGGCTACGGAGGACAAGAAAGCTACGGCGGACAGGCCCTCATTTGATACTCAGCGGCAGGCTTGCCCGCCGAAGTCCGCCGCAGGCGGACGAAGGCGGGAGGATGCCGACGAATACGATAAGGAGAACCCTGCCGATTTTGTCCTCTGGAAGAAAGCAAAGGAGGATGAGCCATCTTGGCCAGGGCCAGCGGGAAAAAGGGGAAGGCCGGGCTGGCATATTGAATGTTCAGCAATGTCAATGAAATATCTCGGCGAGAGTTTTGATATTCATACCGGCGGAGAGGATAACATCTTTCCGCATCACGAGAACGAAATTGCCCAGAGTGAAGCGGCTACGGGCAAGAAATTTGCCCACTATTGGCTGCATTGTAAATTTTTGTTGGTGAACAATGAAAAGATGGCTAAATCGAAAGGGAATTTCTTCACCCTGCGTGATTTATTAAAAAAGGATTATAACCCTCTAACAATAAGATTCCTGCTTTTGTCCACCCATTATCGGCACACTCTAAACTTTACCCTTGGAGGTTTAAGTCAGGCCGAACAGACCCTCAGAAAATTGAGCGATTTCTGCTTGAATATCAAGACCTACTTGCACCCCCGACGTGCAAGTAAGGTATCTTTTAAAGAGAGGATAAAAAGGGCAGAGAGGGATTTTGAAAAAGCAATGGACGATGACCTGAATATTTCTGCCGCCCTTGCTGCATTATTTGATCTGGTCAAGGATATTAATAAAGCAATCAGCGAGGAAAGGATTGGAAAGAGCGACTTAGCAGATGCAGGAAGTTTGATTAAAAAGATTAATGCTATGTTAGGAATTCTCAAATTTGATTCTCCAAAGGAGATTGGCGAGGAAGAGAAAAAATTAATCAGACAAAGAGAAGAAGCCCGCAGAGAGAGAGATTTTAAATTAGCTGATGGAATAAGAGAAAAGTTAAAGAAAAGAGGGATTATTTTAGAAGATACAAGAGACGGGGGGCGTTGGAAGAAAATCTGTTGACATTTTAACAAAAATGGTTATAATATAAAACAGTGCGGGGTGGAGCAGCCTGGAAGCTCGTTAGGCCCATAACCTAAAGGTCAGAGGTTCAAATCCTCTCCCCGCTACCAACTTCATAGTTTACCTACCCCAATTTTCCTCCCCAACAAAACTCCCTTGTTTTTTTAACTTTTTGAAATTTTACATTTTGATTTTTGATATTTGATTTTTGATTTCCGACGAACGAGCGTAGCGAATGAGGAGGTTATGACCCACGCAAATTTTGCCCACCTTCATGTTCATAGCCAATATAGTCTTCTTGATGGCGCCTCTAAACTTCCTGATTTAATCAAGAGAAATATAGAGTTAAAATTTCCGGCTATTGCCATTACTGACCACGGAAATATGTTTGGCGCAATTGAGTTTTATCAGGAGGCAATGAAACAGGGGATAAAGCCAATAATTGGTTATGAGGCCTATCTCGCTCCTGAAAGCAGATTCAGCCGAGATCCAGAAGTAGAAAAGAGAGGAAGGAAACATCTCACTTTATTGGTAAAAGACCTAAAAGGATATAAAAATTTGGTCAAACTCGCCACAGCGGCTTATTTAGAAGGTTTTTATTATAAACCGAGGATAGACAAGGAGATTTTATCGCAATATTCGGAAGGACTTATTGCCCTCAGTGGCTGCCTGCACGGAGAGATTCCGCATTATATTCTCAGTAATCAGATTGATAAAGCAAAAAAAGCGATTGCCGATTTTCAGGACATATTCGGGAAAGAGAATTTTTATTTGGAGCTTCAAGACCAATTAATCCCTGAGCAAAAAAAGATAAATAGAGAATTGATTAAAATAGCAGAGGAGATGAATATAGAATTAGTAGCTACAAATGATGTGCATTATTTAGATAGGGCTGATAGCTACAGCCATGAAATCCTCCTCTGCATTCAAACCCAAACTACTTTAGATGACCCTAAAAGAATGAAATTTTCCACTAATGAATTTTATTTAAAAAGCGAAGAAGAAATGCGAGCTTTGTTTTCCGAAATTCCTTCTGCTTTGACTAATACGCTAAAGATTGTCAACAAATGCAACCTCGAGCTTGATTTCAGTAAAAAGTATATGCCTGTTTTTTCTCTCACCCAAGGTTCAACAGATAAGGAATATCTTAGCGAACTCTGCCGGCAAAGATTAAAAGAAAGGTTTAAAGAAGTTCACCCTGTTAAATCCCTGCCTGCCGGCAGGCAGGCGCCAGGCGGAATTCGCCGAGGCGAATTATTTAACAGGGTAAAAGAAGAAGTTATCCAAAGAATGGAGCAAGAGTTAAAAATAATTGAAGAGTCCGGTTATGCATCTTACTTTCTTATTGTGCAGGATTTTATTAATTTTGCTAAAAAAAATAATATTAGCGTTGGACCCGGCCGGGGTTCTGCCGCAGGAAGTTTATTTGCTTATATTTTAGGAATAACCGATATCAATCCTTTGAAATATAATCTTTTGTTTGAAAGATTTTTGAACTACGAGCGGATAACAATGCCGGATATTGATATTGATTTTTGTTATCAGCGCAGGGATGAAGTA
>DAOWKH010000012.1 GCA_030639955.1 Candidatus Omnitrophota bacterium
GATTTCACTTCCGACTTGACATGCAGCCTAGGCACCCTTTACGCCCAGTAAATCCGAACAACGCTCGCCCCTTACGTATTACCGCGGCTGCTGGCACGTAATTAGCCGGGGCTTCTTCTGTAGGTACCGTCAACCATTGACACTATTAATATCAATGGATTTCTTTCCCACTGAAAGGAGTTTACAATCCGAAGACCTTCATCCTCCACGCGGCGTCGCTTCGTCACCCTTGCGGGCATTGCGAAAGATTCTCGACTGCAGCCTCCCGTAGGAGTCTGGGCAGTGTCTCAGTCCCAGTGTGGCTGACCATCCTCTCAGACCAGCTACCCATCATTGCCTTGGTAGGCCATTACCCTACCAACAAGCTAATAGGAAATGAGCCCCTCTTTCAGCGATAGCATTCCGATTGCTCGGAATTAAGCCATCTTTCATCCCCCGACATAATGTCGGGGGGCAATATTTGGTATTAGCCCCAATTTCTCGGGGTTATTCCAAACTCAAAGGCAGGTTACTCATCTATTACTCACCCTTTTGCCACTATCCCCCCTAAAAAAACAGGGGGAACCGTACGACTTGCATGCCTAATCCACGCCGCCAGCGTTCGTTCTGAGCCAGGATCAAACTCTCAAAATTAATGTTGGCTTGTGCATAATTTTCAAAGAACAAAGTATCGGATTTTCAATTCCATATTAATAATAGCACAAAATATCTTACTTGTCAAGAGATTTTATAGCGGCAAAATTTTCTTCCTACCTTTAAAATGCCCTCTTTTTCAGATATCTCCAAATCTGTATCTTTGCATCTATGATTATCTATAAACACAGCGCCGCCTTTTATCAATCTGCGAGCCTCTCCACCGCTACTTGCGAGCTTAGTTAACTGCAAGAGCTGAACTATCCAAATCTTTTTTTGTTTTGTTTTTTTAGTCGGGATTTCAAAGCAAGGGATCTTGGCAGGCGTTTTCTTCTGCCTGAAAACAAGTTCAAACTCTTGAGCAACCTCATCAGTTATTTTTTCATTATAGTATTGCTTAACTATTTTCTTTGCCAATTCTGTTTTTTTCTGCTTAGAGTTTATTTTGGAAAAGGAAAATTTCCAATTTAACAGAGAGGCGAAAATATTCAAATACTCTGTAGCAACCTCATCGCTTAGCGACATAAGCTTACCGTAAATCTCCTTAGCCGGTTCGTTAATACCAATAGTATTATTAAAGCTCTTGCTCATCTTGCATATGCCATCAGTACCTACTAATAAAGGCAAGGTAATAATTATCTGCGGCTTCTGTCCGTAATTCCGCTGGAGTTCTCTCCCCAATAAGAGATTGAATTTCTGGTCGGTTCCACCGATTTCCACATCGCTATTTAAAACCACAGAATCATATCCCTGAAGCAAGGGATAAAAGAACTCCGTTATACTAATATCTATATTTTTATCAAACCTCTCCTTAAAATCAGCCCGGGCGAGCGTCTGGGCTACAGTAGAATAAGAAGAAAGCCGCAGAAAATCCTTTAGGCACATTTTACTAAACCACCTGCTATTGAATACAATCTCTGTCTTCTTTTTATCTAAGATTTTAAGTATCTGATTGCAATATGTGCGAGCGTTTTGCTTCACTTCCTCTTCTGAAAGCCACCTTCGCTTTTTTAGAGCTCCGCTGGGATCGCCAATCTGGGCGGTAAAATCGCCAATGACAAAGATAATCTGGTGCCCTAAATCTTGGAGTTGGCTTAGTTTGCGCAAGGGGACAGTATGGCCTAAATGAATATCCGGAGCAGAAGGGTCAACCCCATACTTGATCCGCAGAGGCCTATCTTTTCTTCGAGCTTCTTTCAAGCGAGCTCGCAAATCAGCTTCGGAAATCAGCTCGCCAATTCCTTGCTTAAAAATCTTAATTTCTTGCTGAAGATTCATAGCTTCTCTCTACTCGCCAGCCTCGCCAGCTCCCTCGGCTTCGCCGAGAGGCGAGTGGCTAGGCGAGCTACTCTCTACTTTTTTTGATGTAAGTTGTTTCAATCCCAGCCGAATCTTTCTCTTCTCTGGTTCCACAGAAAGAACAATCACCTCTATTTCTTGTCCCTTTTTTAAAACATCCTGGGGGTGAGCTATCCTCTCCCATGAGATATCTGAAATATGGATTAAGCCGTCAATCCCCGGCTCTAATTCTAAAAATGCACCATAATCGGTCAGATTATGTATCTTCTTTTTCACCTTTGAACCTACAGGATATTTATCGGCAATCTTCGTCCAGGGGTCTTCTTCTAATTGCTTTACCCCTAAACCAAGGCGATAGTTCTGCTTATCTAAATTCAAAACTACTGCTTCTACAAGGTCGCCGATAGCAAACATCTCCTCTAAACGGTTGATTCTTTTTGTCCAGGAGACCTCGGAGATATGCACCAGACCCTCTACACCTTTTTCTAATTCCAAAAATATTCCGTAGGGTTTGATATTGGTTACCTTTCCCTTCACTTTTGCCCCTACAGGATATTTGTTATCTATCTCCTCCCAGGGGCTGGGGGTCTTTTGTTTTAATCCCAAAGAGACCCTTCCTTTTTGCTTATCTATGTTTAAAATTAAAACTTCCACTTCGTCACCAACGGCAAGCATCTCCGAGGGGTGAGAAATCCTCCCCCAGGTTATATCGGTGATATGCAGCAAACCATCTATGCCGCCTAAATCTATAAATGCCCCAAAATCGGTGATGCTTTTGATTACCCCTTTTACGCTCTCTCCTTTTTTTAACTCATCCAACAATTTTGCTCTTTTCCTTCTACCCTCTTCCTGAATTACTCCTTGTTGAGAAAGAATAATATTTCCTTCTTTATCCATCTGAACGATTTTAAACTTCTGCTTTTGTTTTATTAATTGAGTAGGGCTACGAAAGTACTTAGCAGAGAGCATAGGAGAGGGGATAAAGGCCTCTACGCCGACATCTACAATCAATCCTCCGCGGATTGCCCGAATCGCCTCTCCTTCAATCAACTCGCCCACTTTGTAGTCCTCTATAATCTTCCGCCAATTCTTAAACCTCTCCGCTTTTTTCTTGGAAACAACTACACAACCTTCTCTATCCTGTTTATATTGCAAAAAGAGCTCTACTTCATCGCCAAGCTTTAATTCTTCGGGATGAGAAAACTCCTCCTTGGAAATCACCCCTTCAGATTTATAGCCGATATCTATGAATATCTCTTCGGGGGCAATCTTTACTATCTTCCCTCGCACAAGTTCTTTCTCTTTTATCGCATCCCATTTCTCTTCCTGCTCCTGCAATAGTTTCTCAAAATCTGCTTCTTCCATTTTTAATAAGCACGCAACTTACGGAACGAAGTAAACGTAAGTTGCTGTACGCATTGAATCCGCCTGAGGCGGATAAATTCAACTAAGGCTTTGCGAAGCACTTCCTGCTCCGCAAAGCCAAGTTTCATTTAAAAAAATGATTTTTTGAAAATTTTATTTTCCTTTCTGGAAACCAACCTCTGGATATTCTCTCTATGCTTTATAATTACCAACAGAGAGATAGTCAGGGCAAACAAAATTAGGGCTAAAAAATGTGGGTTTGCCGGGTAAAATAAAATAATAAACAAGGGCAGAAATAAGCTCGCACAAATCGAGGCTAAGGAAACATACCCAAACAAAAAAAAGAAAAATAGCCAGATAATAAAAGCAGAAAAAGCGGCTAAGGGGACTATTGCTAATGAAACACCCACGCTCGTAGCCACACCTTTTCCACCCTTAAATTTTAAAAACAAAGGATAAATGTGTCCGCTAACTACTCCGCATCCGGATGAAATTCTGAAAAATAATAAATTTATAGAATTTGGTGAGTAATGATAAAAAAAATAGGCAATAAAAAGAACTGCGATTAACCCTTTTATTAAATCGATGCTCAGAACAGTTAGCCCTGCTTTTTTACCCAAAACCCTTAGAGTATTTGTTGCCCCAATATTTTTGCTCCCGTAGTTGCGGATATCTATGCCCTTGGTTA
>DAOWKH010000082.1 GCA_030639955.1 Candidatus Omnitrophota bacterium
AATGAAGGCGCCGATTTATATTCGTGTTTCAACAAGAAACCAAGTGAGGAAAAAAAGAACACTTCTATTTTACTTTGCTAAGGTTAATACATATTCCAAGGGGTAGTTTAATATAAGCTAAAATGTTAGAAAAAACGGCATTTGTTTATTAAATGTTATGTGAAAAAATTATTAACCATAATAATTGATTCATTCTTGCTGGTAGGTTGCGGAGAAATTAATTAGCTTAAAGAGGTTAAACATGCATACTCAATATTATGTGCAAGATGGCAGTATTTGTGGTCCTAAGGGCTATACTCAATGTTGGATACAAAATAAAAGTATATATTCTTCAAATGGTGGTTACACCCAATGTTGGATAGATGAAAATGGTCATATATATTCATCCCATGGAGGTTATACTCAATTTTACATTCAAGATGGCAGCATATACGGCCCATCTACTAAATTACCGTGGATGGAATAAATAAGAGTTCTAACAACCCAATCCAGCGGACCTTTTTCCGCCACTAAAAAATAATCTCCGACCTCAATAAGTTCTATAAATAAGATAAATGCTTAATAACTAAACTTTGGCATTTTTTTTCAGTTTATTATAGTTAAGAAGAAATTTGCGAAGTAAATTTCTATCCTCAGCCGCCTTTGGCGGACTTCCCTGCCTGCCGGCAGGCAGGGGCTCTCGCCTGCGGCGAGCAATGCAACGAAGTAATTGCGAAGCAAGTAAGGAGGTGAAGAAGGTATGGGAGATAAGGGTAAGAAGGATAAAGATAAGAAATCAAAACAAACAAAAGCAAAAAAAGAAGCAGAAAATAAAAAACAAAAAAACCAATAGCTAAAACGTTGTTAGTTACGAAATTGTAGCGTTCAAAAGGAAAAGGGGACAGATTTATCCGCCTTCGCCAGTGAAGATTTTCGGAGAAGGTAGGCTACGGCGAACAGGTTTTTTGAATTGCACGCAAATTGCACGCAAAATTTAATAGAACTATTGAGGGTAGAAAAGATATAGAGCAGGAGTTAGAGGGTATATATGTTAGGATATTTGATTTTACTATTTACCTTAATTCCGGTTATAGAACTGGCTCTTTTGATAAAGATTGGCCAGTATATAGGAATAAGCTGGACGCTTGGCGTTGTTATCTTTACGGGCGTAGCCGGTGCGTATCTGGCAAAGATGCAGGGGCTTATTACTCTGCGCAGGATACAGGAAGATGTAAATCAAGGCAGGATGCCGGCGGATAAATTGCTTGACGGCGTTTTAATTCTATGCAGTGGTATATTGCTTTTGACCCCCGGTTTTATAACAGATATAATAGGATTTATGGGTTTGCTCCCCTTGACGCGGGATTTGTTTAAACGCTGGCTTAAGCGAAAGATAGAGGATATGATTAGCCGTGGAGAGGGCATTAGGATTACGTCGTTTAAGGGACATAGGTAAGGGATATTCGGGGTAAGTGGGTATAAGTAAATATCCCACTTGACAAATTTCCCACAATATGGTATACTTTATACGGAGGTGAAAAAGGATGAAGAAGGATGAAAAAGAGATTTTAAATACACTTCGCGAGGAATTCAGAGCCATCGGGGTTAAGAGCATTGATTCTAAAAATCGGATAAATTTGGGAGGGAAGGTTCTAAAATTGGTTTTCACCAAAACAAAAGCCGATGCCTATAAAATTTTTGTTGGAGAAGAAGGCGACATTTTGTTAAGACCTGTAGTGACTATTCCCAGCAGAGAGGCGTGGGTTTATCGCAGCCCCAAAGTTTTAAAGCAGATTCGTCAAGGATTAACTGAAGCAAAACAAGGAAAAACTGAGAAGGTGGAAGATTTGGACGAATTTCTTGAGAAGTTATGAAATTTATTTTACATTTTACTCCTGCAGCAACGCAGGCATTGAGGAAGTTAAAAACAGATTCAGGATTAAAAAAGCGATATAAAGCAGTTGCAAAAACCTTGAAGTTGCTGAGCGAAAATCCAAGACATCCCAGTTTACAGACGCATATTTATTCTTCAATCGCAGGTCCATATGGCGAGAAAATCTTTGAGGCCTACGCTGAGCAAAAAACACCCGCTGCGTATAGGGTGTTTTTTTATTATGGCCCGCGTAAAGAAGAAATTACCATTTTTGCAATTACTCCACACCCTTAATCTGTAATTAAATCAGGAGAAAGAAAAGAGAAAACCGCTTCATTCGCGGGAGATTTATGAAAAACAACAATATCAGTAAAGGCGAGGTTATAATTTATCAAATCTCTAAAAAAGAGGTTGAGTTAAAAGTACGTCTGGAAAAAGAAACGGTTTGGCTTAATGCACATCAGATGGCACAGATTTTCGATGTCAACCGTCCGGCAATTGTTAAGCATATTAATAATATTTATAAAACTGACGAGCTTAGTAAGAATTCAACCTGTTCCATTTTGGAACAGGTTGCTGCTGATGGAAAAATCCGTCAAATGAACCTCTACAATCTTGATATGGTTATTTCTGTTGGCTATCGGGTAAACTCTAGGCGTGCTACCCAATTTCGTATTTGGGCAACAAAAGTTTTAAAGGATTATCTTATTCAGGGATATGCATTAAACCAAAAAAGACTTTTAGAGCAAGCAGCAAAATTTAAAGAATTGCAGCGGGTAATTAGTTTTATTAAACAGAAAACAACTCAGCCAAAATTAAAAAGCCAGGCCGAAGAACTCTTAAATATCATTGATGAATATGCTCAATCTCTCACTCTTTTATACCGCTATGATGAAGGGAAATTGACATTAAATAAAAAAAAGAAACCTTGTTTTGCCTTAAAGTATAAGGACTGCCGATTATTGATTAAAAAAATAAAAACACAATTATCCGAAAAAGGCGAAGCAACGCAATTATTTGGTCAGGAGGTCAATCAGAGGTTCGAAAGCATTATTGGTGCTGTCTATCAGACATTTGATAGGAAAGATTTATATCCAAGCATAGAAGAAAAGGCAGCGAATTTATTATATCTAACGATTAAAGACCATCCTTTTGCCGACGGCAATAAACGCATCGGCTCTTTGTTTTTTATTTATTTCTTAGAAAAGAATAATTATTTATGGAAGGCAAATAATGAGAGAAAAATAACCAATAATACCTTAGTAGCGCTTGCTTTGCTTATTGCCAGCAGTAATCCGAGAGAGAAGGAAGTAATGATAAAAATCATTACCAATTTATTAAAATAATATATTTCCATTTCATTCCCATTCCAATGCGCCTGCCTGCCGCCTGCCTGCCGGTAGGTAGGGGTTTGGAGTGTAGAGGGTGCAGAGAGAATTAAAGGAGATGTAAGATGCAACTTTACGAAGTAATTAGAAAAAGAAGGAGTATAAGAGAGTATGAGACAAGAGAAGTAAAAAATGAAAAACTCGAGAAGGTATTAAACGCTGCTCGTTTAGCTCCATCTGCGAAAAATATCCAGCCATGGAAGGTTATTGTTGTAGAGGATGAAGGATTAAGAGAAGAACTTGCAGAAGCTGCCTATGGGCAGGAGCATTTAAGTCAGGCTCCTTATGTCATAGTGATATGTGTGAATGAGAAGGAATGTTATCAAGAGCATGGCGATTATATGACCTCTTTTGCAGTTGATGGAGCAATATTTACCGACCATCTAACTTTAGCTGCTTGCGCTGAAGGTCTTGGGACTTGCTGGATAGCAAAATTTAATGAGAGGAAAGTAAAGGAGTTGTTGAATGTTCCTGACACCTACAGGGTTGTGGTGATGACCCCCTTGGGTTATCCAGCCGAGGAAGGAAGAGATAAGGGAAGAAAGGCCCTTTACGAAATTCTTTACAAAAATAGCTGGGGGAAAGAATATTAAATCAGGAGCAGTTTAGAGAGATAGATCTGAATTGAAAATTATAGGAGGAAGGTATGAATAAACGAATTGTAATTTGTTCAGACGGAACTTGGAATACCCCAGACCAAAAAGAGGGAGGAAAATACCGCCCCACCAATGTTGTTAAGATTGCTCGAGCAGTTGCGCCTATTTCTTTTGATGGAAAACCACAGGTGCTATTCTATGACAAAGGTGTTGGTGCAGAACAATCGGGTCTTGATCGTCTGGCAGGAGGTCTCTATGGCCATGGGATAGATGAGAATATAAAGGATGCATACCGCTTTCTCATACATAATTATGTTAAGGATGATGAAATTTTCTTTTTTGGGTTTAGCAGAGGCGCTTACACTGTTAGAAGTGTAACCGGATTAATTCGCAACTCTGGGTTACTTAAGAAAGTTCATACCGACAAAATTGAAGAAGCCTATGAGCTTTATAGAAAGGACTTGCATCCTGATTCCAAGGAAATAAAAGAATTCAGACATAGATACTCCAGAGAGATTGAAATAAAATTTTTAGGTGTGTGGGATACTGTTGGAGCCTTGGGTGTCCCCGGTGGGTTGCTTAGACGCTGGAGGAAGAAACGCTATGAATTCCATGATGTTAAGCTAAGTGGGATTGTTAAAAATGGATATCACGCCGTTGCCATAGATGAAAGGCGTAAACCATTTCAGCCCACTTTGTGGAAAAATGAGAAAAAACCCAGTCAGATAATTGAACAGGTGCAGTTTCCTGGAGTTCACAGTGATGTTGGTGGTGGCTATATAAAGACCAATCTTTCAGATATAAGCCTACTGTGGATGGAAGAAAAAGCAGAAGATTGCGGCCTGATTTTTGAGGAAGAATATCTTAAGGAAATACTGGACCCCGATGCACTAGGAATATTGCATAATTCAAGGAGAGGTATATTTAGAATACTTCCCAGCTATATACGTCAGATAGGTGAAAAGAAATTGACATACGAAGCTGTTCATCCGGCAGCAATTTACAGATACAAAAATTATGAACCACCCTACAAACCGAGAAATTTGATTGAATATCTCCAGAAGTTCGACCATCGGGTAGCAAAAGTGCAGAGTTGGACTCGGAGTTAGAAGGAAAAGGATCAAAGTGTGCAATTCCAAACCCACATTGGAAGCGGGTGTGTCGAAGAGGTGAAAATTGGGTAAAAAACATTTAATTTGGTCACCGGAATATAAGATAAGCACAAAGATTGCTAAAGCTCTTATGGAGATAGAGGCCGCTAAGACCGTAGTCGAAAATACATATCTACCACCTTCAGTTGAAGCGGAATTGCGTCATCGGGCCCGTGTTCGGTCAACGCATTATTCAACACGTATTGAAGGTAATCGTTTATCTCTAAAAGAAGCCGAAGCGGTTATTGAGAAGAAAAGGACGCATTTTCATGGACGTGAGCGGGATGTGAAAGAAGTCAGGAACTATTGGGACGCTCTTCTTAAAGTCGAAGAATGGGCATCCAATAAGATGGATTTGACAGAGGATTTGATTAAAAAATTACACGCTGTTGTTGAAAGAAGCAAACGGGCTAAACCAACACCATATCGTGATGGCCAGAATGCGATACGTGATTCGGCTTCGGGCGCAATTGTTTATTTACCCCCAGAGGCAAAAGATGTTTCTAAACTTATGTCCGAGATGGTTCGTTGGGTAAGAAAAGCTGAAAAAGAAAATATACCGGTTCCTGTAATTGCGGCCTTACTTCACTATCAATTTGTTACGATTCATCCTTACTATGATGGCAATGGTCGCACAGCACGTCTTTTGGCTACTTTCATTTTACAAAGAGATGGTTATGGACTTAATGGTTTTTTCTCCGTGGAGGAACATCATGCACGAGATTTAAGCGTATACTATAAATCATTGACTGTTCATCAGCATCATAATTACTATGAAGGTAGAGCTGATGTAGATTTGACTTCTTGGGTGCAATATTTTATTTGCCTTTTGGCAAAGGTTTTTACGCTTGCCAAGGATGAAGCGGTTAGTTTGGCCATCCCGGAGCTATAGTTTATCGGAAATTTATCGGAACTTAATCGTCAACTTAGTTTAAAAATATAGGACATTAAGGGACATAGATAAGGGACATCATTAAGAGACACTACAGAAGAGAGAAAAAGAGGCAAAGATGGAGATAAAAATACAAAAATTAAATCAGGAGCAGCTCAAAGAGATGGGTGTGTTTAATCAGAAACACTATAATTTTAAGTAATGCACATTTTACTGTGACAATACTGTGACATTATACCGTGACATTATAACAATGAAAAAATATGTTTTAGGGAACTGTAATTAGAAGAGGAAATTAAAGATTATGCCCAACCAGAAAAGAAGAAAAGATGTGCGGAATCTTGCGATTATTGCGCACGTTGACCATGGAAAAACGACCCTCATCGACGCCCTCCTTAAATATACAGGAGCTTATAAATTCAAGGAAGGTGAAACAGAGGTTATGGACTCGAATCCCCTTGAGAAAGAAAGGGGAATTACCATTTTATCAAAAAATGCGTCTTTTGAATATAAAGGGGTGCAGTGTAATATCGTTGATACGCCGGGGCATGCTGATTTTGGAAGCGAAGTAGAAAGAGTTCTTAAAATGGT
>DAOWKH010000056.1 GCA_030639955.1 Candidatus Omnitrophota bacterium
AAGGAGATAAGAAATGAGAAAAGAGAGAGAAAGATAAAGCATAATTTTCAATTACCAATTTTCAATTATCATTTAATTAATTTTCAATTGAAAATTAATTACCTCATCAATCTTTTTTACCACCGGCAATAATCTCTCCAACTCTGCAAAATCAATCATATTCGGCCCATCGCATAATGCCTTATCTGGCTCAGGATGGACCTCTAAAAATAAAGCATCGCAACCCATCGCCACTGCTGCGCGAGCCAAACCTGAAATGAATTTCCTTTCCCCGCCAGAGGTCTTTCCCTTCCCGCCGGGCAACTGTGCACTATGTGTAGCATCATAGACCAGCGGATAGCCAAACTCGCGCATTATCGGAAGGGCTCTTAAATCGCTAACCAAATTATGATAACCAAATGATGCCCCCCTTTCACTAATCAAAATATTTCTATTGCCGGTGCTTTCTATTTTTTTAATAATGTTCAACACATCTGTGGGAGCAAGAAACTGTCCCTTTTTTATATTTACTACCTTACAGGATTTACCGGCGGCTAAAACCAAATCCGTCTGGCGGCAGAGAAAAGCCGGGATTTGAATAATATCCAAAACCTCTTGCGCCTGCTCAATTTCATTAGTCGAATGCACATCGCTTAAAACTGGGAGCTTAAATTTTTGCTTGAGCTCTGATAATATCTCCAGGCCCTTTCCTATTCCCGGCCCGCGATAAGAATCGATAGAACTCCTGTTTGCCTTGTCATAACTTGATTTAAAGACAAAAGAAATATCATTCTTTTTGCAAATTTCCTTTATCCTCTCGGCGGTCGCAAAACAATTCTCTCTGCTTTCAATCACGCAGGGCCCGGCAATCAAAACTAAAGGGTTATTCCCGCCAATTTTTACTTCACCTATTTTGATTTCTTTCGCTAACATTTGCTCACCTTTACTAACGCTGGTCTAACCAATCTCCCTCTAAACCTATACCCCGGCTGTATTTCTTCAATAACTGTATCCTCCAAATGCTCATTAGATTCTATTTGCATTACTGCGTGGTGGACTTGAGGGTCAAATTTCTCTCCCTCGCTTTTTATCTTTTCTAATCCCTCTTTTCCCAGGATATCCCTAAACTGGTTATAGATTATCTCAATTCCTTTGAGCAATTTCTTATCATGCTTGGCTAAATTCTTTAAAGCGTGCTCAAAGTTATCCAAGGCCGGCAGGAGTTGTTTAATCAGCTCATAGTTGGCGTATTTTGCAAACTCTGCTTTTTCCTTGTCTAATCGCTTACGACTATTCTCAAACTCTGCCCGCAATCTCAACAGAGAATCGTTGCATTCAGCTAATCTCTTGGATAAAGAAATTCGTTTTTTTCCTTTCTTCTCAACCATAACGGGGCTTATTTTAACATACTTCTTCTATCTATGTCAATCTTTGCCAATACCTCATCTACGCTTATTGCCTGCATACAGCGATTTTGAGAGCAGTTGAGCTCATAGCAGGGCAAGGGGCAACCGACATCCTTTTGAATTACTCTCCAATTTTTCCGCTGGCTATAAGGACCGGTTATCTTAAAAGAGGTGGGGCCAAACAAAGCAATCACCTTGCAACCCAAAGCCACAGCGATATGCATTGGTCCGGAATCATTAGCAATCACTAAATCTGCTTTTTTAAACAACGCCCCTAATTGTTTTAAAGTTGTTTTTCCTGCTGCCAATATAGGTTTATTCTGCATCAAAGAAGAAATCTCCTCTGCCAATTCTCTATCCTTTCCCCCTCCTGTAATTATCACCTTTGCCTTATATTGCCCAATGAGTTTATCTCCCAAGCGAGCAAAATTTTCTAACGGCCATCGCTTTAATTCCCAGTTCCCGCCCGGATTTAAAATAACCAAAAAATCCTTCTTATCTATTCTGTTTTTATTTAGAAAATCATCTACCCATTGCCTATCTTTGGAAGAGAGAAAGAAATGATTATTTTCTTCTCTCTTTACTCCCAGAAAATAAGCCAATTCTAAAAAACACTCTGCCCGATGGACATCTTTCTTAGATGGCTCAATCTTTTTATTAAGAAATATTGATTTTCTCCCTTTCTTATAACCTATGCGCAGGGGAATACCGGCTAAAAAAATGAGAAAAGAACGGGTAAAAGAAGGGGTTAGCAGAAAAGCGAGATCAAACTTTTTTTTCTGCAATAAAAAGACGAGTTTAAGCCCTCTGAGAAAATTCTTTAATCCTTTTGTCTCGGGTTGGAAAATAATCTCATCAATATCTGGATTTTCTTCTAAAATCTCCTTACAGCGGGGGGTGATTAAAGAAGAGATGGACACGGCCGGAAATCTATTTTTTAATGCCCGAATTAGAGCTGTAGAAAACAAAACATCCCCGCGCCAGTTGGGGTGAATGATAAGAATCCTTTCAGGTTTCATCCCGCTACAACCTCTCTATAAACTTCCTCCGTCTGCTCCACCATTCTTTCCAGAGAAAATCTCTCTCTGACCGTCTCTTTTGCTTTTCTGCCAATTTCTTCAGCTATTTCTCTATTTTCTAAAAGCCGCAAAATTGCTTGAGTTAATTCCCCTACATCTTTTGCAGGAACAAGTAAACCATTTTCCCCCTTTTCAATAACATCCGATATTCCCCCCACCTGTGAGGCAATCACCGGTTTAGCCATTGCCATTGCCTCCAAGAGTGAAAGGCCCAACCCCTCCTGCAGAGAGGGAAGGACAAAGACATTCAGGATTGACAAAATTTCCTCTGTATCGGCAAGTGCACCCAAGAAAAAAACCCTCTCGGCAATACCCAACTCTTTGCTTAAATTTTTTAATTCCTGCTTGATTTTACCCTCACCAACAATAACCAACTGGACGTCTGGTTTGGTTTTTAATACTTTAGACATCGCCATAATTAGATACCTTATCCCTTTTACCGGCGAAAGACGGGCAATAACTCCAATGACATCCCCTTTTTCTCTTAATCCATATTTTCTTCGTAATATTGAAAAATCGGGCAAAGTTAAATTGTCTTTAATCCTTACGCCATTAGGAATTAAGGCAATCTTGGAAGGAGCAACTCTGAAATCTTTTATTAAATGCTCTTCTACCGGCTGGCTAATAGCAATTACCTTTCTCCCCCAGCAGGGAAAAAATATCCTCCCTAAATGCGGCTGAAAAAAACCGTGGCAGGTAGTCAAGTAAGGCACAGCCGTAATTTTAGATAGATAAAAAGCAAGCGCTTGGCTAACCCGCGTCTGGCAATGAATCAGTCCTGTTTCTTTTTCTCTTATTAATTTTATTAATTTAGGAAGCGTAAAAAATATCTTCGGGCTGAGTTCGCTCTTTGTTTTGATATTTAAGGGAAAGAAAAGGACCTTTTTATCTAAGGCGAGGATAAAATCTCCCGCCGAGGAGGCAATAACTACATTGTGTCCTTTTCGAACCAACCCCCGAGAAAGATTAGTTAGATATTTACTAATCCCGCCAATATTAAAATGCGTGGCTAACAAAAGAATATTCATCTATACTGCCAATATCAAGCCATCTCCCGCGGGCAATAAAGCCGTAGACCTCATCGTTTTGGGCGAGCCATCGGATATAAGTCCCTGAACTGTCTGCTGAGTTCTTACCTTGTTTTAGATATTGGTTAATTAAAGAAATCTTTTGGGTAGGAAAAAAATAAATACAAGTGGAAATTAAACATCTCTCTGGTGAGGAGGCTTGCCCGCCGAAGCCTTGGCGAAGGCGGGGTTTTTCCTGAAAATCTATAATTTTATTCTGATTATCTAATTCTACTACACCAAACCTCTCGGAGATCTGTTTGTCTTTAAGCGCATAAGTAACAATAGAACTGGCTGGCTTTCTGCTCTGGGCAAATTTTAAAAATGGTCCGAGGGAAAAAGAAAAGAGGTTATCGCCGCCAATCACCAATAAATCATCCTTTATTTTTTCTTGTTGGATAACAAAATCAATGTCCCCGACTGCCCCCAAGCGATTGTCGGGAAATGTAGAATTGTTATGTAACAATTTAACTCTTTTCTTGCAGGGAGAATTATATTTCCTAAGCCACTTCTGAAATTGGGGGAAAAAATTTTTATTAGAAATAATAAAAATTTCATCCGCCATAACCGAATGAAATTTCTTTAAAATATATTCCAGAATCGGCTTATCTTTAACCAACAATAGAGCTTTTGGTTTTTGTTTAGTTAAAGGATAAAGTCGTGTTCCATAACCCGCGGCTAAGATTAAAACCTTCATATCGCATCGGCAATTCTCTTACCCTGCTCAAGCATCTCCTTCGCCCTCTTTTCGCTTCTTGCCTCGGCATAGATTCTCAAGATTGGTTCTGTTCCTGAGAACCGCATCAGAAGCCAGGAGCGATCATCACAAATCAGCTTTACTCCATCATATTTTTTAACCTTTACTACCTCTTTACCGATTAATCTCTGGGGTGGATTTTTTTTCAAATTCGCTATCAACTTCTTCTTTTTTTCCTGGGGATAATGGATATCAATCCGGGCATAGCGAAATCTGCCAAATTCTTTTTCTATATCCTTGATAATCTCTAAAATTCCTCTCTTTTCGGCACAAAGCATTTCAATCAGCAATAAAGCCGAAAGAATCCCATCGCGTTCAAACAGATAATTCTTATATCCAATACCCCCGGATTCTTCTCCGCCGATCAAGATATCCTCTTTTTGCATTAAAGCCGAGATGTGTTTAAAACCTATCGGCGTTTCATATAACTTCAGCTCATATCTTTGGGCAATATTCTCAACCAAAGAAGATGAGGAAACGGTCTTCACTACTCCACCAGTCCATTTTCTATATTTCAGAAAATGAACTAAAGTTAGACATAGAATTAAAGAGGGGGTAATGAATTTTCCATCCGGGCGCAAGGCGCCGATGCGGTCGGCGTCTCCATCTGTTATCACCGCTAAATCATAATCGCCATTCTTCATCAGCTTGACGGTCTCTTTCAAATTTTTGGGAATGGGCTCAGGGTTTATTCCCGGGAATAAGGGGTTTTGTTCACCATGGATAGTAGTTACTTTGATATTCGTATCCTTCAATAAATCTCCGATAACAACATCACCAGTGCCAAACATTGAATCTACCAGTATCTTCCACTTTTTTTTACTCGATTTTAGCAATCTGAAATCAACATAGGTTTTGATAAACTTCTTATAGTCGGACAAAAAATTGGCAATCTCCAAATTCCCTGATTTCTTGCACTTCTCCCAATCCAGAATTTTTACACTGTTTTTTTTTAATAACCTCTCTATTTGCTGAGTAGCATCTGATTCTAACGAACCGCCAAAACTCCCTTTTATCTTTATTCCGTTGAAATAAAAGGGATTATGGCTGGCACTAATCATAACCCCCCCAGCGGCTTTTTTGTTCACAATGCTAAAACTCAACGCCGGGGTAGAGCAACTCTGTTTGCTCAAAATAACCTTTATATTGTTGGCGACTAAAACGCGGCTTACAGTTTGGGCAAACTCAGGCGATAAAAAGCGGGTATCATAACCGACAATTATTTGCGGTTTGCGCCTGCTCGCCGAAGCCTTGCCCGTCCTCCGCAGAAGCTTTGCTTCGGAGGATGGAGCGTAGGCGGGGTTAGCGCTTTGCGATGTTTGCTTAAAATAATCAGCGATTGCCTGAGCAACTATTTCTACATTCTCAAAAGTAAAATCTTTGGCAATCTCTGCTCGCCAGCCATCAGTGCCAAATTTTATTGCCTTCATCTTTCATCTCCTTGATTATCTTCTGCGGCTCTCTTTCTCCCCGGTAGGTCTCCGAAAAGATAGCCGAAGCGGCTACTAATATATTCGCCCCTGCTTTTATCACATCCCTAAAATTGGTTAAATTGATCCCCCCATCTAACTCGATATCTCCTTTCCATCTCCTTCTTAGCTGTTTAATCTTGGGAATAACTTCTTGCTTAAATTTCTGTCCGGCAAAGCCGGGCTGGACACTCATCAGCAAAACAAAATCAACTTCAGAAAGCAGGCTTTCTACTGCTGACAAAGGTGTCTGGGGATTTAAGGCAATACCTGCCTTTACTCCCAGAGATTTAATCTGTCCGATAACTTCTGAAGCATTTTGTTTAATAACTTCAATATGAACACTGAGTAAATCAGCACCAGCAGAGACAAAATCAGAAATGAACTTTTCTGGCTCCTCGATCATCAGGTGCACATCCAGGGGAATAACAGTTTCTTTTTTTATCGTTTTCACCAGCAAAGGCCCAAAGGTAATATTGGGCACAAAATGCCCATCCATCACATCAATATGCACCAAATCGGCGTTATTAATCTTTTTTAATTCACCTTTCAAATCGGCAAAATCAGCCGATAAGATACTCGGAGCAACCTTGATTTTTAACATAGTAAATTATTAAAATTATTGCTAATTAAACCCCAATGCCCAAACCCCAATGCCCAACCAAACCCTAAATCCTAAACCCCAATTATCCCTTCTTCTGTTTGGGATTTTGAGCATTGGGATTTGATTGGTCATTGGTCATTGAGATTTGGGATTTATTAAAAGTTTTTAACTTTTGACTTATGCAAACTTTAACAATTTAACAATTTTCTCCTTATCTTTACTTTGCGTATCTCCAATCACGGCTAGATTCAATTTTTCTTTTTTAAAAATCTGCCTGCTCACTTCCTTCAAATCCTTGGTGGTGATTTTATCAATCTGTTTTAAAATTTCCTCGGGAGAAAACAATCTGTTTAAACTGATTAATTCTTCACCCATTGCTAACATATAATTACCGGTGCTCTCCAGCCCCAACAACAACTGCCCGCGAAAAAACTCCTTTGCTCGCCCGATTTCCTCTTCTTCCGCTTCTTCGTCTTTTATTCTTTCTAACTCATCCTTAATTACTTTTATGGTTTCTTCTAAATTTTTATTCTCCACTCCCGCACTAATAGAAAAAAGCCCGCTGTCTTGAAATTCCTGGGTCTGTGAACCAATTTCATAAACCAAACCTCTCTTCTCGCGCACCTCCTGGTACAGGCGCGAACTCATATTTGCCCCTAAAATTATATCCAGGATTTTTAAAGTATAATGCTGGGGATGGCTGTGTGGAAAAGAAGGAAAGCCTAAACAAAGATGACTTTGGGCGGTTTGTTTAGAGAAAAAATTAAATTGCGATTCTTTTTGTTTATTTGCAACAGGTAAAAAATTCTTTCTATCTTTATTCTGTAAATTGGAAAAAATCCTCCCGCATTGTTCAATTATATCTTTATGCTCAATATTACCGGCAGCGGTGATAACAATATTCCGGGGAAAATAATGTTCCCTATGGTACTGCAAAATTTTCTCCTTGCTAATTTTCTGGACACTCTCAATACTGCCGGCTAAAAACCTTCCCATGGGGTGATTGGGCCAAAGGAGTTGACTCAATAGGAAATGAACATAATGCATCGGCAAATCCAGATACATCTTTATCTCTTCGCAGATAACAATCTTCTCGCGTTGGATATCCTTTTCTTCTAACAAAGGATTTAATGCCATATCGCTTAAAACATCTAACCCGCGCGAAAAGTATTTATAAGGAATTTTGGTTAAAAAAGTAGTAAATTCCTCTGCGGTAAAGGCGTTTAGATTTCCGCCTACCCCTTCAATTGCCTGTTTTATCTGGGTGCAACTCCTACTCTTTGTCCCTTTGAATACAATGTGTTCAATAAAATGGCTTATGCCGTTTTCTTCTTTACTTTCATAGCGGCCACCTACGCCTACCCATATTCCTAAACTTACTGAATTCCGAGCGGGCATAAAGTGGCTGATTATCCTTAAACCGTTATCTAATTTAGTTTGTTCCATTTATTTCCCCGACATAAGGCAGATTTCTGAATTTCTCTTGATAATCCAATCCATATCCTACAACAAATTTATCTGGAACCTCAAATCCTAGATAATCTATTTCTACTTTTTGCTCACGGCAAGCAGGTTTGCTGAGCAGAGAACAAAGTTTCAAACTCTTTGGCTTTTGGTTTTTTATTTCTTTTTTTATTGAATTGATTGTTAAGCCGGTGTCTATAATATCCTCTATGAGCAAAACATCTTTTTCTTTGACTGCAGGTAAAAAGTCAATCTTTACATTTCCCGAACTTTTGTTTCCTGCATAACTCCTTGCCTTTAAAAAATCACATTCTACCGGAATCTGCAATGCTCGCATTAAATCGGCAAGAAAAACAAATGAGCCCTTTAGAATCCCCAATACCAGTAAATCTTTATTTTTCTCTTGCTTCGCAATTACTTCGTTCTCTTGCTTCGCAATTACTTCGTTCTCTTGCTTCGCAATTACTTCGTTGTAATCCTCCGAAATCTGCTTCGCTAATTCTTTTACTCTTTTTTTGATTTTATCTTCAGAGATTAAAACTTGGACTTTCATAAATATTGCTTTTGAAAGCTCGGGTTGTGTCGCTAAGAAGCCGTTGCGGAGCCCGAGCGGGCATGGTCTCCGACGATGCGTCGGAGGAGCGAGGGCGAGCACCGAGCCGTGATTTCCACGCTGGGGAAATCAACGGCGTGCTTTCGTGCGACCAACCCGAGCTGACAGCTCTTCTGCTTTTTTTACCGCGGCTTTAACTGCCTCGGCAAAAGTTTTATCTATTTTTCTCTTTTGAAATACTCTAAAAGCGGCTTCGGTTGTGCCACCTTTGGAAGTTACTTTCTCTCGCAATTCTTTGGCATCTCCGCCTTGAGCAAGCATTTTTAAAGAACCCAGTCCTGTTTGAATAACTAATTTTTCAGCTATTTCCTTTTCTAATCCTAAAGAAACTCCCGCTTTGATTAACTGCTCCACAAAATAGAAAAAATAAGCCGGGCCACTCCCGCTTAAACCAGTAATTAGATTCAGATATTTCTCCTCTATTTCTATCATCTCTCCCAAAACTCTGAATATTTTCTTTGTTTCATTTAAATCCTTACCTGACGCATATCTTCCTTTACAAATCGCTGATATTCCCTCGCCAATCAAAGCAGCCATATTGGGCATTACTCTGATCACCCTTACTTTCGTTTTGAAAAAACTTTCGATGAAATGCGTAGAAATTCCAGCAGCAATGGAAATAAATAGCAGACGACAGACGACAGACGACAGACGACAGACAATTTCATCCAAAACCTCCGGCATATCTTGAGGTTTTATTGCCAGAATGACTACATCAGAATTCTTTACTAATTTAATATTATCGTTAATTACCGAAACCCGATACTTCCTCCGAATATAGTTTCTCTTCTTGATATTTTTCTCAGAAACAATTAGCGTGGAGCGTGGAGCCAGCCTCGCCGACTTGGTTAGGCGGGCGTGGAGCGTGGAGCGTGCAATTACCGCTTCTCCCATATTCCCGCAGCCAATAATTCCTACTTTCATCGTAGACCTACTGGCAATACTCCCTGTTTAACAAAAATATCCTTCACTGTAGGAGAAACTTGCGCTCCCTTACTTAACCAATAAGCTGCCCTTTCCTTATCTACCTTTGCTAAAGGTGGATTTTGTAAAACATTATACTCTCCAATTCTCTCAATAAACTTTCCATCGCGGGGTGCCTGTGAATCGCAAACTACAATGCGATAAAAAGGATTCTTCTTTTTTCCTATCCGCGTAAGTCGAATTTTTACCATATTTCACCTCCTTCAATAAGCACGCAACTTACGAAACGATAGTGAACGTAAGTTGCTGTGCGCATTGAACCCCCCACCACTTTTTCAGGATGCTTAACCAAAGCGGAAAAGTGGTGGGGGGTGAATTCAACTAACAAATTTGCGAAACACGAAGTGCTTCGCAAATTTGAGTTTCATCCATAACTATGTTCCTCATCAGGAAATTTATTTGCAATAACTTCCTTTTTATAATCTCTTAACGCCTTCAAAATTATCTGCGAAAGATTGGCATATCTCTTTACAAAACGAGGAGTAAATTCATCAAACAATCCTAACAGGTCCTGGCTAACCAATACCTGGCCATTGCAATATTTCCCGGCTCCAATACCAATAGTAGGAATTTTTAACTTCTCAGTAATTGATTTTGCTAATTCTTTTGGAATACATTCCAAGACAATACTAAATACACCGGCTTGCTGGAGGCAAAAGGCATCTTCGGAAATTTTCTCGGCGCTCTCTTTGTTTCTACCTTGTACCTTAAATCCGCCAAATTCAGAAATTTTTTGAGGGGTTAATCCTAAATGTCCCATTACCGGAATTCCGCGTTTTGTTATTCCTTCTACTATATCTTTAATTTCTTCTCCTCCTTCCATTTTTACGGCTTCGCAACCGACCTTCATAAATCTTGTCGCATTTTTTATTGCCTGAGGGAAGGTATTATAAGAGCCAAAGGGCATATCCCCTACTAATAGAGAAAACCTTACTGCTCTCCTCGCTGCCTTAATATGATGCAACATTTCACTCATTGTAACTGGAATTGTAGAGTCATAACCTAATCCCACCATTCCCAAAGAATCTCCCACCAAAATTATATCAATGCCGATTTCATCAATTAATTTTGCCAAAGAATAATCATAAGCAGTAAGCATAGTAATTTTTTTATTTTCTTTTTTTCTGTTTTTAATTATCGGAACAGTGATTTTTTCTCTTTCTAATTTGTTTTGCATTTTTGATTTTACTATGGTGCCGGAGGTCGGACTCGAACCGACATGTCCTTGCGGACGCGGGATTTTGAGTCCCGTGCGTCTACCAATTTCACCACTCCGGCGAAAATATTTTTAATTCTGAATATTTTTTCAGAGATTTCTAAAAAAAGTGCTTGACATCTTTTATTTTATGGTATAAAATTTTTTCATCAACGTAGAAAATTATTTTAGCTTGATTGTATAGATTGAAACCTGTGTAATCAAGCAAAGCTAAAGGAGGTGAAAAA
>DAOWKH010000027.1 GCA_030639955.1 Candidatus Omnitrophota bacterium
GACGCTCTCTTCTTTTTAGCCATCTCAACAAGGGTTTGTTTGTTCCGGCTACTACCAAAATTTGATAGGGTAAATCTAAGTAAGCAAGGAGATAGATAATCGTTTTTATGGGTCCCATACCCTGACCTCCGCCCATTATCAGAATATTGGGTATCTCGGGGTCTAAATTCAGTTCCTGAAATACTCTTTGCCTGTTTACCTCATCATCAAATTAGTGATGCACCGGGATCCCTAAAGTTTTAATCCTCTCCTCCTCTATTCCTCCTTGTTTTAATCTTTGTTCACTTTTTTCGGAAGAGACCACATAAAAATCTACCCTCTCATTCAACCAGTAAGAATGAGGCATATAATCAGTAAGAACACCAATAAGAGGGATATCTGCCGGTTTGCAATCAGCAATCATCCCGCAGGGAAATGCTTGTGTGCAAATAACTGCATCGGGTTTAAAATTGTCAAGCAGATACCTTAATTTAGGAGAATTAAATCTATGGATTAGCTGGCGCCATTTTTTAACTTTGTGGAAGATAACGGGATTGTCATAGAGATACTCCCAAACCTCTGGCCTTCTCTTAATTATCCCTATGTATGATCTATTTATTACCTTTTCTAAAATGGGATTGGTATAATTAAAAGCATCTATGTTTAGTATCTCTGTTGTTGGATAAACCCTTTTTATTCCCTCTTCAACTGCCTGCGCCGCTTGATGATGTCCGGAATGAGGGGTAATATACATTATTAAGATACGTTTCATCCTACCTCTCCGAGAGTTCTCTCTAAATCCACTTTGTTTATTTTAACAGAAATTAGCTTATTTTTCAACTCATCATTCCCTTTTAAAAGAACTTTAACATAACGCTCGGTGTAGCCCTTTAGATAACCATCTTTATCCTTTTTCTCTTCCACTAAAACTTTTACATCTTGATTTAGGAATTTTCTCCGATAATTATAAGAGGACTCTGCGGTTATCTCTTTGAGAAGATTAACCCTTTTCTTAATCTCAAGTGAAGAAATTCTTAAAGGAAAATCTGCGGCTTTGGTGCCCTCTCTTGGGCTATAAGAGAAGATATGAGTGCGAGTAAATCCTACTTTTTCTACCAACTTTACCGTGTTTAGAAACTCTTTTTCTCCTTCGCCGGGAAAACCCGCTAAAACATCAGTAGTAAAGGAAAATGAACTGTCTATCTTTCTAATTCTCTCTATCAAATTTAAAAAGTCACTGCTGGTATAGGGACGATTCATCCTTTTCAAAATAGCATCATCTCCACTCTGCAGGGAGAGATGCAGATGCGGGCAGAGTTTTTCCGAATTCTTAAACTTGGTGATTAAATCTTGGCCAATATCCTGCGGATTTAGTGAACTCAATCTTATTCTTTCAATACCTTTTATCCTCTCTAATTTTTCAATCAGGTCTATTAGATTCGTTCCGATATCTTTTCCGTAAGCCCCTAAATTAACCCCGCTGAGAATTATTTCTTTGAAACGATTATTGGCTAATTGCTTTGCTTCTACCACAATTTGTTTTAAATCTCGGCTGCGAGACCTCCCCCGCAAATAAGGAATAATGCAAAAAGAGCAAGAGTTATCACAGCCGTTTTGAATCTTGATAAATGCCCGATTATGCCCCTTGAAAGAAGAAATTGTTTGAGGAAGATTCTTTTCTTGAATAATTCTATCCTTGAAATTTATCCCTTTAATCTTCTCAATCCCACTAAATCTATTACTCGCACCACAGCCAATAACTATTATTCTTGGCTTGGGATTTAGTTTTAAGGCGCTATTTATCAGATGCCTTGACTTTCTGTCGGCAGTGGCAGTAACTGAACAGGTGTTTATTAAATAGACATCCCCTTTTTCCTTAACCTCCTGCCAACCAACGGAGGCAAACTGTTCGCGCATCAACTGCGTTTCATACTGATTAACCTTGCAACCAAGGGTTTTGAAGGTGATGGTCATGGGAAATCGCTACACGCCTCACGCTGCACGCTACAGGCCAGAAAATTTAGGATTGCGGTCATAGCAAAGCAGAATTACTGTGAACAAGAGCTAATTCTGGTTAGTTAGATTGAGTTGTTAGGAGTTTTTATTTTTTCATTTAATTTTTCTGATATACTTTTTAGTAAAGATAGTTCGTGTGTAAATTGCATTTGACCACTTTGCACTGCTTGCCCTAAAAAGAAAAAAGGATCAAGTCTTACAGAAATTGAAGCGGTAGCAAAAAATGCTACAACTAAAAATAATGCTGAAAACCACATTTGGCTGAATAGAAACAAAATTAACCATAAAATACTAGCCCATCTAAATCCGTTCAAATAAAGAGACATATCTCTCGCTCCAAATGAAAACCTCAATGCTAAATGATATTTTTTTATTATTTCAATTTCTTCCATTGACCATTTTTCGGAATCAGGGTTTGGTTTCATTTTGTCGATAAGAAATAAATATCCTCCAAATAATCCATATATTATTATGTAAGTATATCTTGCAGCGTGCGGCATAAATAATGCCCAAATAAATAACCCAAAAGGAACAAAAAATTTCTGAATATTGCTAATTATTATTCCTATCATTTTTTTCTCCTGACATTAGAAATCACCTGCTGTTCCCCATGACAATCTCGGCACGGAAAATAGTCAGATGTATTAACTCGTTAGGTTTTATGATTATTTTATATCTATACTATTCTTTTAATCTTTGCAATTAACTGTTTCTTCAAATCGACCATATTGCCCCAAGGAATATGAGGATATTGCCTTGTATCAAAATGTAACTTTTTATCATCGACCTCATCTTCTTTACAAGTGCGTATAACCGGAATGCCCAATCCCATAGCGTATCCTGCTTCGTAATACACTCCTTGATTTTGTCCAGTAAAATCTGCTACGATAAATCGACTCTCCTTTATATCTGCAATTATTTTGTCACAAATTTTTTCGTCATGTTGGCTCGGATCAGACTTTACGGCGTTAAACTCATTACATTCGTAACAAGCGCTTTGAATGGTTTTAAAAAGATCTTCTGCAAAATCCGTATTAAATTCAAGTGCAACAAATACTTTTTTACTATAGACATTTATTTCTTTTAACTTCTCATATTTTCCCCATCCTTCTATTGTCAATAAGCAAGTATAATGATCTGTTTTATCTTGGATTCTTATATATTTTTGTTTGTGTAGAAAATGTATTATTGTAATAAGACTATTTGGTTTAAAAAGATAGAAACGAACATAATCATTTAGATATATATCCACGAAATCAGTTAATGTCTTAGCTGTATTTCCTAAATATTTCAAAACGCTATTCACTTTTTCCATTACAGTTAATCGTTTATATGGTAAAACAATTTCGGGTATTTTTGAAAGCATTTCTGTATTGAGAAACAGAGGATTTTCTCTAGTTGAATTGTTACGGACATATCCAGAAAAAAGAGTTTTATCATCGTCGGTAATGCTTTCCAAGTTTATAACCTCAAAAGCCTCTTCTGTAATTTGATAATAACCGCACTGTGGACAAGTAAAGAAAAAAATACCACTACGCAGGTCTTTTTTAAAATTATTAGGTGAGCTTTCGCAAATTTTACAGTTTTTGGTTTCCATTTTAATTTTTTAACCTAACAATTAATATATGAACTTCCTTTTCGAGGAGTTTTTGCAAATTGAGTTAGGGAAATTAACGGCAATGGTGTGTAACCTTCTCGGTGTAAAAGAAGTTCGTCAAAGCAGAATTTGAGGAAATTTTTAATTTTCCTTTTATCCTTTGTTATGTGTCATTAATTATTTTTTTAATTTTTGTGAAGCCCATTTATTAAGAAAATAGTAAGGAATTGACCAAAGACGTGAAATTAAGATCCTTCCCAAAAGAGGATAAAGAATAGCTGTAATGATAAAAGTTATAATTAATATTTTCCAAGAATAGAGAAATAAAATAACACCACTAGCAATCATTAATACAAAGGACGGAAAGAATACGATGTTTGTAAAAAATTCTGATCTGAACATAGACATCCGGTCTGCTAATGATGTTTTTTTCTGCTCTAGCATAAGACCATAGCTACTAAGGGTTATTGGGAAAATTATGACAGCTATAATTTCTAGAATAGACATAAAAAAAATAATTAATGGCGTCTAACAGAGCATTTGCGAACTATCTGTTCGTTTATCCTGCTAAAATGAAATACAATCCGCTCTTATGCTACACAATTCCAATGCGGGTTTGGAAAAAATGGTTTTGCCTCAGAAAACAATGGTTATTTTACCAAATGTTGATTCTAATGCAACCTATTCCAAACCCGCATTGGAATTAGGTTCGGGTTCATTCTAAAATTAAATGTTTTATTTGTTCTAATTCCCTTTGGTAATTGATACGGTCCTCGACAAATTTCCTATAAGAAGAGATATCCAAATTTAAATAATCAGCGAATTCGCATATTCTTTTATTCTCATTAACTAAGCCCATATATTCTCTATAGGAAGAAAATTCCCAATCTTCCGGTTTGTCAACTAAAAAAGCACTTACAGGGTTCAAATGGACATATCTGGTTAAATGAAGAAGTTGCTCATCTGTATCTACCAAAACATTTTTAAACCTTCCCTCCCATAGAGGACCTTTTCTTTTGTATTTGGTGTTGAAATATTTGCTATAACTTTTCAAAACTAAATTAGCAAACTGAGAAATAGCATTATCTTTTAATTGCACAAGAATTAAATGAATATGTGTAGGCATAATACAGTAAGCAAGTATTTTAACTATCTTCTTTGAATGAGTAGATTGAAGAAAATCGTTTTCTTTAGATTTCTTTTTGCGTTCTAAGAATAAAGAAAATTTACAGGGAGGATTTTCTGCAGTGTAGAAAGATATTGTTTTTACTATTCTTTCAAAATCGTGGTCAGAATTAAAAATTTTAAAACCAGCGATAGTTTTAGTAAAGATATGATATATTTCTGTTTCTACTAAAGGAATTTTTCTATAAGGCATAATCCACCAACCAATTCCAATGCGCCTGCCCGCCTCTGGCGGGGGTTTGGAATGAGGGTTATCTTTCTATAACTTCCCAATGCCCGCCTTTATCAGGACCTATTCTTTTAACACTACCTTTTTCTTTTAATTTTTCAATATTCCATTCAACGCCACGTCTTTTTAAGTCTGTTATTGTTTCTAATTCTTTTTGAGTTATTTTTGGATTTTTTTTAATCGCTAAAATTATTTTCTCCACAGTTTTCTCCACAGTTTTCTCCACAGTTTTCTGGGTAGTAATTTCCTTTTCTATCTGCCGACGCATAAAAATAATTGTGAACCAATTCTCATCTATTTCAAATTTGGGTCCGTTTAATCTACATTCTCTCATAGCCCTTTTTATCCGCAAAATGCCCGTCCCAACTTTTTCTACTAACCCCATTCTTTGGATTAAACCAAACAAAAGATTGTTTCTTGATAAACTCTTTTTCCCTAAATCCCTTTTTGTTATTCCTTTTACTAAACCACCGGGGTTCACAATTTCTACTCTATCGCTAAAAACATAAATTTGAATATTCGCATTAGAAAAATAACTTCTGTGGGCAATGGCGTTAAGGACCGCTTCTCTTAATGCTTCTTCCGGAAGTTCTAATTTTTCTTCTCTTGGGCCGCCCTTTATAATATACTCTGTATTTAAATGCGACTGTAAATATTCCATTGTACTTGTGTAATTTGAGTATAAATTGTTATCAAATTCCTTTCTATCAAGGATTTTATATTTTGTCTTTCCGCGAAACAAAACACAGGTTATGGTAGCATTAAGGAAAAATCTGGATATCTTTTTACAAAATAACAAAACAGCTGCATTTTTAAGAAAACCATCCCGTAGCAATGATAAATTTACCAGAACTTCTTTCCTGCTCAAAATAGGACTTATTTTCGCTTCTTTAAGAAAATTCTGATATGCCTCTTTGTTAAAATCCTTCCTGAGAGAAAAATCCCAATTGATTTTCTCATCAAATAAAATTACTCCCTCCTTTTGGAAAAATTCTCTTATTTCTTCTCTTTTTAGCTGTTGCGAATTTGGCCCATATCTTAAATAAAATTTACCATTTACAGAATAAGGTTTATTTATTCCTTCCGAGATTTTAATAATAATTACAGACGCTGCTTTTTCTAATGAAATTTCTATCTGAGGTTCAATATTCCTTGCTATATCGTAAATTTGAGATTTTAATTTATTTGTTATTTTTATCCCTTTGGCTTCACCGTCATCTGAAACACCAAGTAAAATTTTGCCTCCATTTGCGTTTACAAATGCACAGATGTCTTTTGCTATGGAATTTGAAAAAGATTCTTTAAATTCCAAGTTATACCCTTCTCCCTGACTGATTAAAAATTCTAATCCTTTCTTATTCAATTCTCCCTCACTTTTTAAGCAATTCGATTCTCAATTCTAACCCAACTCCAATGCGCCTGCCCGCCTCTGGCGGGGGTTTGAAATGAGGTTCTCTTATTAACCTGCTTCTAACACCTGTTTCCCCTTCTCGCTTATTACATACTTCTGCTTGCTGCTCTGTGGTTTATCGGGAATAGTCATAGTAATTAGTTTTGCTTTCAGTGCTGGTTTCAAATAATTGTATAAAAATGTCGGACGATGCGATAATCCAAGTTTCAACATTAATTCTTTACTTGATAACGGCTCTTTCTCGCAAATACTCAAGAGTTTCTGCACTTGTTCGGTGACTTGTTCGGTGACTTGTTCGGTTATCGGTTCATATTTCCTCTTAAAGGTTACCACAAAGTTCCCTCTCACTTCTTCATATTCAGGAAGAGTCAAGCCATATTCCTTCATAAGTGAATTCATTTTATCAATACCAGTTCCCCATTTTTCTATATAACCTGCCAGGAATAAAACTTCTGCTATTGCCGGATTTCTTAATACCGATATACGCCTCTTTAGAATATCTTTAAGTCTTACGCCTAAAGGCAAGCCTCCCGGAGACCAAACTTCTATTCTATCGTCAAAGATTGCTACATCAATATGGCTGGGAATTCTGTAATCCCTGTGAGCTACTGCATTTGCTATTGCTTCCCGAATAGCCAAATACGGAAGTTCGTATTGTTCTTCTCTGCGACCTGTTTGTGGATTTATCCAGGCAGACCTGCGAATGTTTCGCAGAATGAAATTTTCTGCATAATCTATTTGATTGAAAATATTGTCTTTTATTTCAATATGGTCAAGAATTCTCTTTGTTTTATCTATTCCTTCAAATAGGGCACATTTGAGAATAGTATCCGGAAAGTAACTCTGAATTTCTTTGCCAAAAGCCATAAGTCCGGCAAAATTTAATTTATCTTGAGTAAGCAATCCAAGTTTATTTAAGATAATATTCCTGCTTTCGTTGAGATTAACCGGCAGATTTCTTTCTTCTTTTGCTTTTTTAAGAAACCATTTTAATGTCTTTAGCGCAACTCCCTTCTTGTATTCCTTTATTATGGTTTTATCAAATCTATAGGCAGGGTTTTCTCTCTCATAGAGATATTTTTCAATTTCGTATCTGGAAAGATAGACATTGGTTGTGCCTAGACGCTTATAAGCCTTTCCTTTGTAGAAATAGGGTTTCTCCGGACTGTTTTTCACCTCAACTACTAAGATATCTTTTCCATCCATTTTTCCTACATAGACATTTGGATAAAGTCTCGGTTCTATCAAAGATAATATGGTCGTGGAAACCTTTTTCAAGGTATTATCGGTAATCTCTTGTCCGATTATTTTGCCTTTATCGGATATTCCAAAATAAAGTGTTCCCGTGCCACTGTTAGCAAAGGCGCAAAGGTCTTCTAATCCCTGCTTTAATTCAGCGGTGGATTTCTTAAGTTCTATTTTCTCTGACTTCTTAAATTTCATTAAGACTTCCTTTTAAAATTATTCTCGGCCTTTTAAGAATATTTAGGATGAATGAATCCTTTTTTCTTATTTTCTTTTTAAATTCTTCTTTAGGGTAAATGTTATAATTTATCTCTCTCTGAAGTCTCTTTTCCAGATCCTCAATCTTTTGCATTAACTTATCTTCGTCAGGATTTCCCACTATTAAAATGTCTATATCACTTGCACTATTTTCTTTATTCTGAGCAAATGAGCCATAAATAAAGGAAAACAAAATCCCGTCTGTATATTCTATGATTTTCTTTAAGCTCCCCTTTACTCCTATGGTTTTAAAAATGATAGATTTGAGTTCCTTGTAGAGAGGATATCTTTTATTAAGCGAAAACCATTTTTGATTACCTCTCATTGTAGAAATAAAAATTCCCTGCTTTTCTAACTTAGCGAATTCCTTGGAGAGATTTCCCGGGTCTTCTTTTAAAAGCGAAGCTATTTTTCTTAAGTATAAATCTGCGTTTGGATTTGTAAAAAAATAGGAAAGAAGTTTCTGCCGCA
>DAOWKH010000020.1 GCA_030639955.1 Candidatus Omnitrophota bacterium
ACATCAGATTAACCCTTCTGTCTCCTCAAAATCGAACATAATATTCATATTTTGCACTGCCTGTCCGGCTGCCCCTTTCACTAAATTATCAATTGCCGAAATAATAATTGCCTTCTTAGCGATTATCTTTATACCCAGAGAACAATAATTAGTAAATATAACATCCTTTGTTTGAGGAAGAGAATTCTCTAAAAGCTTTACAAATGGCGACTGGCTATAAAAATCTTTATATAAATCAGAAACTTCCTTTTGTGAAATTTCTTCATTTAGAGAAACATATATTGTTGACAATATTCCCCTGTCTACAGGGATTAAATGGGGAATAAAAATAATTTCTATCTCTCTGCCGGCTAATTTTGATAATTCCTGCTCTATCTCAGGAATATGCTGATGGACATTTACCTTATAGGGCTTTATATTCGCACTCACCTCGGAAAAATGCAGATTGATGTCTGCCTTTCTGCCTGTCCCGCTCACGCCTGTTTTACTATCCACAATTATTTCCTGAATTAGTTTCTCGTTAATTAAAGGAACAAGAGCGAGAAGGACGCTGGTAGGATAACAACCAGGATTGGCAATCAGAGATGCTTCTTTTATTTCTGGCTTATATAATTCAGGCAGACCATAAACTGCTTGTTTCAAGAGCTCGGGATGACTGTGTTTAATTTTATACCACTTCTCATAGACCTCTTGAGGCAGGCGATAATCAGCGCTCAAATCAATTACCTTTTTGCCTAATTTTAAAAATTGAAAAGCAATTTCCATAGATACAGTATGGGGCAGGGCTAAAAAGACGATATCGCACTTTTTAGCAACCCTCTCAATATCTAAATTTTCGCAAAGCAGAGAAACATCTTGATACTGGGGAAAGAGCTGATTAAACCTCTGTGATTTTTTTAAAAGAGCACTCAGAGAAGTGAGCTCCGCTTTTGGATGCTTGCTTAAAATTTTTACTAATTCGCAACCGGTATAACCGGTCGCACCCACAATTCCAACTTTTAGCATTGTTCCATCTCCTTAAATAGTGTTTCTATTATTTCTCCTTCTTTCACTTTTTTAACTATCTTCCCTTTTTTAAAAATAATTCCTTCGCCCCCTGCGCCAGCAATACCGATATCCGCCTCTTTTGCTTCGCCGGGCCCATTTACCACACAGCCCATTATAGCAATCTTTTTGTAGATACAGGTTTTATCAACTTTTTTTAATCTCTTTTGAACCTCGCGGCTAATCTTTTTTAAATCTATTGAGCAACGGCTGCAAGTGGGGCAGGAAATTATTTCGGGTTTAAATTGCCTTAATCCTAAACTCTGTAAAATCTCTTTGGCAACCTCTACTTCCCTTTCGGGACTTTCGGTTAAGGAAACCCGAATGGTATCACCAACCCCCTCGGCAAGTAGAGTTCCAATTCCTATACTTGATTTTATCAACCCTGTCTGGGAAAAACCGGTAGCAGTAACCCCTAAATGAAAAGGATAATTAGATTTTTTAGCCATCAACCGATATGCCTGAATGGTTGTGGAGACATCCGAAGATTTCAAAGAGATTATTATATCACAGAAATTGAGCTCCTCCAAAATCTTTATGTAATTTAAGGCGCTTTCCACCATCAACTCCGCAGTTTCTGTGTTTTTAGTTTTTGTCTTTATTTTTGATATTTGATATTTGATATTTGATTTTTTTAGCGACCCCGAATTTACTCCTATTCTTATAGCCGCTCTTTCTTTCTTTGCTGCTTTTATTACCTTTCTAATCTGCTCAATTTTGTAAATATTTCCTGGATTTAAACGAATTGCATCGGCACCATTCACTAAACAAATTAAAGCGAGCCGATAATCAAAATGGATGTCCGCTACTAAAGGGATATCTATCTTTTTCTTTATCTCCTTTATTGCCTCGGCTGACTCTAAGCTTGGAATCCCTACCCTTATAATTTCACAGCCAATCTTTTTCAATCTTTTAATCTGACGAACTGTCTGAGTAATATCTTCAGTATTTGTTTTGGTCATTGATTGGATAGAAACAAGGGCATTCCCGCCAATCTCTACATCACCAATTTTAACTGCTTTCGTTTCTCTTTTATGTAATTGATAATTATATTTTTGATTTTTGATTTTTGATATTTGATTTTCCATTATGGAACTCCTTTCCACAAAGAAATCTTGCTAAAATCGTTCCATACCACTGCAACAAACAAAACAATCAAAAAAATCACTCCGATATCTTGCACTATTTGTTGCGTTTTCTCACTGAGGGGTTTTTTTCTGAGCTTTTCTAATCCTAAAAATAGGAGATGCCCTCCGTCCAAAACCGGCAAAGGCAATAAATTAAATAGCCCCAAACTTATTGTTAATATAGCCATAAATTGAATCAAAGGGAGGACGCCCATTTTAGCCATCCTGCCACTCCAGTAAACTATTCCCACCGGGCCGGTAACTGCCTTCCAGGAAATTTGTCTGGTAAGCAGTTTCCATAATCCTGCATAAGTAAGAACGGTTAAGTTTAGTGTCCTTTTCCCGGCTAAATAAAATGCCATAAATGGATTGTACCTTACCTTTATTATCTCTCCGCTCGGAAGAATTCCTAATACATTTCTTCCTTTCTCTGTTTTGGGAAAAATAGTTGTTGGAAACTCTTCATCTCCCCTTTGGACAATTAGATTCAAAGAACCTTTACTTTGATGAATAATTTTA
>DAOWKH010000004.1 GCA_030639955.1 Candidatus Omnitrophota bacterium
ATCTTCTTATCTAAATCATCAATTTGCTGACGCAATTTATTAAGCATATTTTACTCCTTTAATCTGTGTAATCTGCCTTTAATCTGTGTAATCAGACATCCGCTTTAGCGGATGTCTCCAATTTTGGGAGGTCATTTAACGACCTTAAACCAAAATATTGCAAAAAATGTGAAGTTGTGCGATAGATTAATGGTCTGCCCAATGTTTCTTTTCTGCCGGCAATTCTAATCAGCCCTTTCTCGAGCAGCAATTTCAAAATTCCCCCTACTTCTACTCCTCTTATAACCTCAATATCGGCACGGGTTACCGGCTGACGATAAGCAACGATAGATAAAGTTTCTAAAGCGGCTGAGGAAAGCTTTTCCTCTCGTTCTCTTTTTGCAATTTTCTTTAGCCAAGGGGCATAAACAGGCAAGGTGCAGATTTGAAATCCCTGAGCAATTTCTACAATCTGAAAGCTCCGCCTCTCTTTCTCATATTCATTCTTTAATCCTTCAATAATCTCTCTTATCGCTTTATTTCCGAGCTTTAAAACCTTATTTAACCCTTCAATTAACAAAGGTTTAGGGGTAACAAACAAGACGGCTTCAATTATCCTCTTTGCTTCTTCCTTGCCTACTGGTTTCTCCATATCTAGAGTGAATCCAAATTTCCCCAAACAATTCATCCTGCCGAACAGTTATGCGGTCAGTTTTTATTAATTCCAGAGTAGCTAAAAAAATAGTAATCATTTCTATCTTATTCTCTGCTGATTGAAATAATTTTTTTAAAGAAACAAGGGATTTGTTCTTCAGCCAATTTAGAATTTGCGAAATCTTGTCTTTTACGCTCCATCTTTCTTTAACGAGCTCAATTTCTTTATTTGAGATAAAGGAGGAAATCTGGCCAAAGGCGGCGATTAAATCCTGAATATCTGCTCTCTGTTGCTTGACATTACTCCCTTTGATATTTTCCTCCACTTTCATTCTTGGGCGGCTAAAGAATAAACTCTGTTCTTCCTCTTTGTCTCTCAACTCCCTTGCCATATTTTTAATCTGCTCATAGGCCCAGATTTTTTGCCCTAAAAGATTTTCTAAGTCCTCCTCTTCCTGCTCTGAAACAATTTCTCTTTTGGGTAGAAGCGAAATCGACTTCAAGAAAATCAAGTTGGAAGAAATTAATAAGAAATCCGCGGCAATATCTATATTCCCCTGGAAATCTAATAGCCAATCAAGATACTGATCGACTATTTCAATCAAGGAGAAATTGCAGATATCCAATTTTTCTTCCTTGACTTGCTGGAGAAGAACTCTGGGTTCTCCGGAGAAATTCTCTAATTCTAAATTTAGAGTCATACTTAAAATGTTTAACAGGTCGAGAATTTTTACAAATTAAAGTAAGGGGATTTTTGCGTTTTGAGCGAACATTGGTTTTTTTAGCTAAAATCAAGTTGAGGCAGGAAATACAAAAATCATGTTTGAGACCGTCGATGTCCCGAACCGTTTCGGGACAGAGGCGGGCGAGTTTGATTTTTGCCTGCCGAGACGCAGATTTTAGCGTTAAGAAAAAATCACGAGAGCGAGGAATGCAAAAATTCCCTTAACACTTTTAAAAAACTTTCCAATCCCTCAAATAAAACCTATCCTCTCCTGCACCTTTTTTAATATCCTGTCAGCTCGTTCGCCTGCTTTTTTTGCCCCCTGTTTCAGGATTGTAGATATATAATCTTTATTATCCATAAGTTTTTTATATTTATTTTGTATCGGGCGCAGTATCTCAATAATTAATTCGGCGAGTTCTTTTTTAAATGCAGTATAGTTTTTGCCTTTAAACTGTTCCTCTAATTTGGGTATAGGCATTCCCGATAAGCAAGAATAGACAGTCAGCAGATTACTTATGCCTAATTTTGATTTATCTACCTTTATCTCCGTTCCTGAATCTGTAATGGCTTGTCTGATTTTTTTGAGCACCACCGACGGTTCATCTAATAAAGCAATATAGTTGTTAAAATTGTGATCTGATTTATCCATCTTGGACTTAGGGTCAAGCAAACTCATTATTCTTGCTCCTACTTTGGAAATATAAGGTTCGGGAATCTGGAACACCTTTCCATATAAATTATTAAACCTAACAGCAATATCTCTGGTTAATTCAAGATGCTGTCTCTGGTCATCTCCGATAGGCACAATATCAGTTTGATATAGCAATATATCAGCTGCCATTAGCACAGGGTATACATAAAGTCCGGCATTGATATTAGAGGAATACTTCTTCGTTTTATTTTTGAATTGGGTCATTCTATTCAATTCCCCCATATAGGTAAAGCAGTTCAGTATCCAAGCCAATTCTGCGTGAGCAGAGACATGAGATTGAATAAATATCGTGCTTTCTTTTGGCTCTATCCCCAAGGCAAGATATTGACTAACAAAAGACAGGCAACGCGAACGCAGGGAAGAAGGATCTTGGTGGATAGTAATTGCGTGCATATCTACAACCATAAACAGGCAATCGTATTGCCTCTGCATCTCTTTCCAATTTTTTAATGCCCCGATATAATTACCTATGGTGAGGTTTCCTGTGGGAGCAACGCCGCTCAAGAGTGTTTTTTTCATTGCTTTCCTTGAACCACCAAAATCTTTGCCTGTTCGAATACCGCCTTTGCTTCTTTATCTGGATAATCAGAAATGAACACCACCCTCTTTATCCCTGCTTGCACCAGGGTCTTTGCACACAAAACACAGGGATAGTTTGTGCAATAGAGTGTGGAGTCCTTGGTGCTTACGCCATAAATCGCTGCCTGAATAACGGCATTCATTTCAGCGTGTAATCCTCGACAAAGCTCCTGCCGCTCTCCGGAAGGAATTTTTAGTTGTTCACGCAGGCAACCAATATCCAGGCAATGCGGCATTCCCGATGGTGCTCCATTATAACCGCTGGCAATAAGCCGTTTGTCTTTGGCTAAAAGAGCGCCCACCTGACGTCGCAGGCAGGTCGAACGCGTAGCAATTATCTTTACTAATTTCAGAAAATATTCATCCCAATCTGGCCGCATAATAAAAAATCAAAAATAAAAAATCAAATATCAAAAACACAAACCAAATATACAAAAATATTTTAACTTCTTCTCGATTTTTTAAGTTTTTACATTTTTAAGTATGCATCTTTGATTTTTGCTCTTTGATATTTGATATTGTATCATATTTCCCTATTTATACAAGGGAAATTTTCCCACCAATCTCTCTACTTCTTTACTTACTTCTTCAATTGTTTGTTCATCGTTAATATTACTAATTACTCTATCAATCAAACGGGCGATTTTTCTCATCTCATTCTCTTTCATTCCCCGCGTGGTCACCGCCGGCGTGCCCAGGCGAATTCCGCTGGTCACAAAAGCACTTTGAGTGTCAAAGGGAATCAAATTCTTGTTTATGGTAATCCTTGCTTTATCCAAGCCAGTTGTGGCATCTTTGCCTGTTATTTTTCTACTGCTGAAAACATCTACAAGCAGTAAATGATTATCCGTCCCCCCGGAGACAATTCTATAATTTAGCCCTTTTAACTCCTCGGCCAGAACAGATGCATTTCGGACAATCTGCTGTTGGTATTGTCTGAATTCTTCACTCAACGCCTCTTTAAATGCTACTGCTTTGGCAGCGATAACATGCATCAGAGGACCCCCCTGGATTCCGGGAAAAACTGCGGCGTCAATCTTTTTTCCAAACTCGCGGCGGCATAAAATCATCCCCCCGCGTGGGCCTCTTAGTGTTTTATGGGTGGTGGTGGTGATAAATTCTGCATAGGGAACGGGATCGGGATGCAGTTTTGCGGCTATCAGACCGGCAATGTGGGCTACATCTGCCATTATAAATGCACCTACCCTGTCGGCAATTTCTCGGACTCTTTTAAAATCAATTATTCGCGGATAAGCCGAGGCGCCAATTAGTATCATCTTCGGCTTGTTTTTTTTAGCCAAGTCCTCTAATTCATCATAATCTATCCTTTCATCTTTTCGGCTGACGCCATAAGGGATAATCTGAAAGTATTTTCCTGAGTAATTTAAAGGATGACCATGGGTTAGATGCCCGCCGTGAGCCAGATTCATCGCTAAAATTTTATCTCCTATCTCTAACATTGCAAAATAGACCGCCATATTTGCCTGCGCCCCGGAATGCGGCTGGACATTGGCGTATTCTGCTCCAAATAACTTTTTTGCCCGTTCAATCGCCAGCGATTCGGCAACATCAACAAACTGACACCCCCCATACCAGCGCCTTCCCGGATAGCCCTCTGCATATTTATTAGTCAAAACCGAACCCTGGGCTTCTAAGACCGCTTGGCTTGTAAAATTTTCAGAGGCGATCAATTCGATACTCTGCTTTTGCCTCTTTGTCTCATTCCGGATTGCCTGAAAAATCTCATTATCGACTATCTTTAATTCCTTATTCATCGGTTTCCTCCCGACTTTACTTCTACTGCTACCCTCTCTTCTCCTATTAATTCCTCGAGCTGAGCAAGAAAATTTTCATTGCATTTAGCAGTCAAAGAGGAACGAACAGTATGTTTTCCTCGCGGAGATGAGAAGATTAAATAAAGCGGAACATTTCCTTGATGAGCAGAAATGAGTTCTTTTATTTGCCGAAGAAGATTTTCATCGCTGTCCGTATCTAAACTCAGAGAAATAGAAGCAGTATATTTCTGAGAAATTTGATCTATCGGAATTAGTTCTTCAGCAATTATCTTACGTTCGTTATTCCTTAAATTAATTCTTCCTTCAATAAAAATTGGGGCATCTATTTTAACATAATTGCTTACTTTATTAAATACCTTTGGAAAAAGGATAATTTCAATCGTTCCATCAGAAATCTCTAAATTTAAAAAGGCCATCTTCTCGCCGCGCTTGGTAGTAACTTGTTTTATCTTAGTAATAATTCCACCGATTAACGCCTCTTCGTTTTCGCTGTAGTTATTTAATTCAACAAATGGAATGGAATATCTTTTCAGCATCTGTTCATACTCTGCTAAGGGATGACCGCTAAAGTACAAACCCAGAAGTTCCTTCTCAAATGCCAATAATTGGTTGTGCGGCCATTCTTTTATTGCCTTCTCTTTCTCTTCTTTTTGAGGTTTAGAGTAAGAAAAATTATCAAGAAAAGATAATTGCCCGAGCGCTTTATCTTTTTGGAGCCGATTTGCCCTCTGCAAGTTACCTTCTAAATCTACCATTAATTGCGCCCGTGGCAAATTGAAACAATCGAATACTCCGCATTTTATTAAACTTTCAGTTACCTTTTTATTTACCAACCTCAGATCTACTCGCTGGCAAAAATCTTCCAAAGAAAAAAATTTCCCCTTCATTCTTGCTTTGATAATAGAATCGATTGCTCCTTTACCTACATTTTTCACTGCCAATAAACCAAATCTTATACTATCCTTTTCAACAGTGAATTCAACAAAGGACTCCTGAATATCAGGGGGCAGGATTTTTATGCCCATCTTCTTGCATTCTTCCACATAGTCAGCAATCTTATCGGTATTATCTTCTTCACTGCTTAATAAAGCGGCCATAAACTGCAGGGGGTAATTTGCTTTTAAATAAGCTGTTTGATAGGAGATAAGAGCATAAGCCGCACTGTGACTTTTATTAAAACCATAACCGGCAAAGTATTCAATAAGATTGAATACTTTTTCAGCTACCCTTTTTTTAACCCTATTTTTCAGGCATCCTTCAACAAAAGATTCTTTTTGCTGCTCGATAACCTCGGGAATTTTCTTGCTTATTGCTCGGCGCAGCAAATCTGCCTGGGTTAAGCTAAATCCGGCCAAACTGTGGGCAATTTGCATTATTTGTTCTTGATAAAGAATAACGCCATAGGTCTCTTTTAAGATTGATTCTAATTGAGGGTGGTCATATTTGATTAATTTAGGATTGTGTTTTCTTTGGATAAACTCATCTATCATCCCGCTGCCCAAAGGTCCGGGGCGATGCAAAGCGAGAATAGCTATAATATCTTCAAAATTTTTGGGTTCGATCCTTTTCAATAAATCCCGCATTCCTCCACTCTCTAATTGAAACACCCCTACTGATTTCCCTTTGCAAAACAAATGGTAAGTTTTTTTATCGTCAAGAGGAATGTTGTTAGCATCGATTTCCTTTTCTAAAAATCTCTTTATGTTTTCTATTGCTTTGCTAATTACCGTTAAAGTGCGCAGACCTAAAAAGTCCATCTTTAAAAGACCGGCCTTTTCCAAAGAAAACATTGAATATTGAGTAGCAATCTTTCCATCGCTGCTTCTGAACAAAGGAACAATATTACTCAGTGGCTGCTTGGAAATTACAACTCCGGCTGCATGGGTAGAAGCGTGCCGGGTTAATCCCTCCAGGGTCTTAGAAATATCTAACAATTGCTTTATTTGTTCGTCCTGCTCGTAAAGTTCCTTTAGGCGCGGCTCCTGATAAAGTGCTTCTTGAATGGTAATGTTGAGCGTTAAAGGAACTAACTTAGCAATTTTATCTACTTCTGAATAAGGCATTCCCATTACCCTACCGACATCTCTGATTACTCCGTGCGCCGCCATTGTGCCAAAAGTAATTATTTGAGAAACATTTTCTTTGCCGTATTTTTGGGTAACATAGTCAATTACCTCATCCCTGCGCTGATAACAAAAATCAATATCAA
>DAOWKH010000085.1 GCA_030639955.1 Candidatus Omnitrophota bacterium
GCAAAGAAGATGCTCTCAAGGTAGTAATTGCCTATGAACCGGTTTGGGCAATTGGAACTGGGAAAACTGCTACTCCTGAACAGGCAGAAGAAATGCACAAGTTTATTCGTGAGGTTTTAAGCAATATGTTTAGTAGAAATATAGCTTCGCTTTATCTGGCAAATCCCAGACAGAGAATCTATTTAAGCGATATGTTTGGTAGGAATATAGCTTCGCAAATACGCATTCAATATGGTGGAAGCGTTAAACCCGATAATATTGCCGAGCTTATTGCTATGCCTGATATTGATGGTGCTTTAGTTGGCGGAGCAAGTCTTAAACCCGATTCTTTTGCAAAGATTGTGCTAATGTCCGCTCCTGCAGCTAGATTTGAACCTCTCGTGGCAATTTCTGCGGACAAATTAAGCTTTATAATTCAAGATAGAGCAATTGCTTTTGGAGGCAAGGTGTTCTATCTTGATGGTGAACTCTTACTTGATGAGAATGACAAACTACAAATTGTAGGAGTTGAGAATGTCTTTAGGAAATTAAACGATACTTTATTGGGTGGGTTAGAGAATAAATCTGTTAAGATAGTAATTCCCAGAGATAACAAGGATATGTTTTTGGCGCTGAATAAACTTAAGGAAAAATATGATTTCTTTGAGATTGTCTCGCGAAAAGATGCTTTCGTGGAGATCAAAGCAAGTAAGCGAGAAAACACTGCCGCAGTGGTAAGCGAGAGAGTTTTTTACAGAAAGATGCCGTGGTGTAGGTACATTCTTGATAATCACCTAATAAAAATACCCAAACCAGATACAACTAAGAACCAAATGTCTCTTGTTTTAGTAGGCATTGTTTCCGGATTAGACCTCTTAGCCGATGGCAAGATTGATAATGTAGAAACATTATTAAGAGAGCATTATCAGGATAAGATTATTGCCGAGGTAGAGGTAGATAAGATAGTAGAGGCATTACAGCAAGAAGGGATCAAAGAATTTCCGGTGGTTAAGCCAATGGCAGAAGGATTCTTTGACGAATATCAAGAAGAATTGCGTAGAGAACAAGAGGCGTTGGAAAAGGTGTAAAGCAAGGCTAAACAAAAAAGCAATAGGTGCATAAAAAGGGCAGGTTAACCTGCCCTTTTTTGTTTCCATTTGACTTTTTTGTCCAATTGAGATAATATAAATCAATGACGCCCCTATAGTCCAATTGGATAGAGCGCTGGCCTCCGGAGCCAGAAATACCTGTTCGAATCAGGTTAGGGGCACCATATAAAAATCAAAAATTAAATATCAAATATCAAAAATGAAAACCGAAAAGATAGTTTTTTTAGACCGCGATGGGGTGATTAACAAATATCCCGGCGATACAAGATTTGTTACCAAATGGGAAGAATTTCATTTTTTGCCCGATGTTTTAAAAGCAATCCGCAGATTGACTGAACAGGGCTACGAAATCAAGGTTATTTCTAATCAATCGGGAATAAGCAGGGGGTTTTATAGCCAGGAGTCCCTGGATGAGATTACTCGCCGAATGATTGAGCAGATAGAAAAAGAAGGTGGGAGAATGGAGGTCTATTATTGTCCGCATCGGGAAGAGGATAATTGTGACTGCCGCAAGCCAAAAATTGGCTTGTTTCTGAAAGCCACTGAGAAAAAAAGAGTTGATTTTAAAAACACTTATTTTGTCGGCGATGGTTCTATAGATGTGCAAGCAGGCAAAAGAATAGGCTGTAAGACCATTTTGGTAGGTTCGGGAAGGACAAAATTGGAAAAGGCAAAGCAATGGGATTTACAGCCGGATTATTTTGCTCAGGATTTATGGGAGGCAAGCGGGATTATTTTAGCTAATGGAGAGTAAAGAAATAATCAATTCTCTCAAGACCTTTTTAGAGGGGGAAAAGCTCGCCGGCATAAAAGAGTTTTTTTCTCCTTCTATTTCTCCTTCTCAACAACTCAAACTTCTTTCTCAAAAAGTTCACCAGTGCGCAAAATGTCCGCTTGCCAAAACCAAAAAACACTATGTCTTTGGCGAAGGGGATAATCAGGCCGTTCTATTATTTGTCGGAGAAGCGCCGGGGGGAGAAGAAGATAAACAGGGAAAGCCATTTGTGGGCAGAGCAGGGCAATTGCTTACCCGTATCATTCAGTCCATAGGTTTTAAAAGAGAGGATGTTTATATTGCCAATATCTTGAAGTGCCGACCACCGGAAAACCGCAATCCTCTGCCCTCAGAAATCGAAAATTGCCTTCCTTATTTAAAAGAACAAATAAAGATAATCCGTCCGCAGATAATCTGCACCTTAGGGAAATTTGCCGCCCAAACCCTGCTTGGTGTAGTTACCCCCATCTCACAATTAAGAGGAAAATTTTATGATTATGAGGGGATAAAACTAATTCCTACATTTCATCCCGCCTATCTCCTGCGCAATCCTCAAGGCAAGGTTCCGGTTTGGCAGGATATGAAGAAGATAAAAGATGAACTACGTCCAAACTGTCTTAGACCTTCCGGTAGATAAAGTTTTTGATTACGCCGTTCCCGAACATCTAAGAGAAGAAATTGAAATCGGCAAAAGGGTCTGGGTAGAATTTAGAAACAAAAAAACAGTTGCTTATATAGTCGGGCTGCTTAAAGAGTCAAAATTAGCAAAGGTTAAGCAAATCAAAAAGGTAATCGATAGCCAGCCAATTATTACTTCTTCTTTGCTGTCTCTGGCTAAATGGCTCTCGGAATACTATTTTTGCTCCTGGGGAGAGGCGCTGGCGATGACGCTTCCTCCCGGCTTACGAAGGGGACAAAAAAAGACAAGGCCGACCTTACTTGCACCTACGCGGTGCAAGTGGGTGAAAGGAGAAGTGGGGGGGTTATCACCCGAGCAATGTTTAGCCGCAGATAAAATTGTCAGGGCAATAAAACAAGCCCAGCCACAAACTTTTCTTGTTTACGAACAGCCCCAAGAGAGAATAAAAATCTATCTGCGGATAATTGAACATATTCTGAAGCAGAATAAAGGGGTAATTGTATTGGTCCCTGAGATTTCTTTAGCCCCCAGAATAATTGCAAGATTTATTTCTCATTTTGGAGAGATAATAGCCGAGTATCATTCTCAGCTTTCTTCCCGCCAGCAATTTCAGGAGTGGCAGAGAATAAAAAAAGGAGAGGCCAAGATTGTCATTGGCAGCAGGTCAGCAGTATTTTCTCCTCTGAAAGACTTAGGGTTGATTATTGTCGACGAAGAGCAGGACAATTCTTACAAAGAGGAGAGTATTCCCCGCTATAATGCCCGCAATGTGGCAATCAAAAGGGCAGAGATAGAAAAAGCGATAGTGGTCTTAGGCAGCGCTATCCCTTGTTTGGAATCTTACTATAACGCCGAGTCAAAAAAATATCAACTTTTGAAGTTAAGAGCAAAGAGCGATAATATTTCTCCCAATGCAAGGGTAATAGATAGAAACAGAGAGGACTTCTCGGTTTCTCCCCTTTTGAGAACAAAAATAGAAGAGCATCTGCAAAAGGAGGAGAGGGTTGTTGTTTATGAGAAATTGGGCAAGGAAAGGAGAGTGGAGGGCGAGAGTTTTTCCAAGCTGGGTTTGATAGGAGTTGTCTCCGCCGATAATATCCTTAATTTTCCTAATTTCTTGGCAAGTGAGCGCACCTTCGGGCTGCTTTCTCAGATAGTTAAGGAAGCCCAAAAGGAAAAAGCAGAGTTGATTATTCAGACCTATAACCCTGCTCACTTTAGCATCACCGCTGCCGTTAAACAGAATTACGAAGATTTCTACAAAGAAGAAATAACCTATCGCCAGGAATTGAATTATCCCCCCTTTGTTCATTTTATTAATATAATTTTAAAGGGTGAAAATGAACAGAGATTAAAAAAAAGGATAATGGAATTGTCAGAGGATTTAAGAAAGGAATTTGGTGAGGAGAAAATTTTAGGACCAGCCCATTTTTCTGATTACTGGTATGTCGCCCTGAAAACAAAAAATGTCCTAAAAACAAATCAATCTTTGAAAAGGGTATTAGCCGACTTTAATAGAAGGAGAGCGGACAAAAGGGTAATAGTGGATGTTGACCCTTTGTTTTTCTTTTAGGGGCATCACAAAAGTGATGCCCCTGATTACAGCGATTAAAATCCGATTGCAGCGATTGAATGCCATTTTATTGTTTTTTTAATCATTGTAATCTTTATTTAATCTCTGTAATCATCTTTATAAAATGAAGATAATTTTTTGGGGAAATGGAGATTTCGCTCTGGTTTGTCTCAAGAAACTTGCGTTTAAGCACCAGATTTTGGGAGTGGTGGCCTCGCCGGATAAAAGAAAGGGGAGGGGATTAAAAATAGGTATTGACCCAATAAAGGAGTTTTCTCAGCGGCAAAAGTTTCCCATCTATCAACCCGAGAGTTTTTCGGATGAGCCGGAGTTATTTGTAGTGGTGAACTACGGCCGAAAATTAACTAAAGAAATTCTGGACATTCCCAAAATTTATTCTATAAACCTCCATCCTTCTTTACTGCCCAAGTATCGCGGTCCGGCCCCGATTAATTGGGTTTTAATTCAGGGAGAGAAAAAAACAGGAGTTTCTATAATCAAAATTGGCGAAAAGATAGATGCCGGCGAGCTCATCTATCAGAAAAAGGTAGAAATAAAAGAGGGAGAGAATGCCGGCGAATTGAGTGAGCGTCTGGCAGAAGAAGGAGCAGTGGCTCTACTCAAGGCAATAGAACTGATAGAAAATAAGAGGGCAGAATTGCTTCTTCAGAGTGAAAAAGAAGCGACTTATTTCCCCAAGCTCAACAAAAGCGATGGCGAAATTGATTGGTCAAAGTCGGCTTGTCAAATCTATAATTTAATTCGCGGCTTTACGCCGGAGCCGGGGGCGTTCACTTTCTGGAAAGGAAAAAGGATAAAGCTCTGGAAGACGAGAGTATCTCCTAAAAAAGTCACCCCTTCCACTTTCGGAGAAATATTAAAAATTGATAAAGATAAAGGAATTTTAGTAAGAACAGGAAAGGATGGATTATGGATAGAGGAATTGCAGCTGGAAGGAAAGAGAAAGATGAGCAGTAAAGAATTTATTATTGGGCATAGGATAAGGGTAGGAGAGAAATTATGCAGATTGGAATAATCGGTTTGCCGCAGAGCGGCAGACGCACCCTTTTCGGGCTTTTAACCGGACACTCTCCCCATCAGGAGGGAGAAATTAGCCGAGGGAAAGCAGGGGTATATGACCCCCGTTTAGACAACCTGGCCGAAATCTATTCCGACAAGAAAAAGATACCCGCAGTGATAGACTTTTTGCTTCTTCCGGCTCTCACCAACGACTCCGAACGTAATCAAGCGTTGTTTAAATCATTAGAGGAAACAGATGCAATCTGTTATGTTATTCGCACTTTTAAAGATGAGGCGATTTTTCATATTGATGGCAGTATAGACCCTCTGCGGGACATCGGCAAGATTGATGCCGAGTTAATATTAAAAGACCTCTCTTTTGCAGAACTGCGTTTAGAAAGATTAGACAAGGAAAAGGAAAAAGAGAAAAAGGCAATTCAGGAGAAAGAGAGAGAACTTCTGCTTAATTTTAAAGCCACATTAGAAGAGGGAAGAGCCCTCTTTTCTCTGAATCTAAGCCCTGATGAGAAGAAGCTGATCGCCGGTTATCCCTTGTTAACCTTTAAGAAAAAGCTCATTGTTCTAAATGTGGATGAAGATAAACTTGGCAATTCGGATTTAATAAGAAAAATAGAAAGCGATGAAAATGTTGGAGTGGTGCAGATTTCGGCCAAGATTGAGCAGGAGCTTTTTCAATTAGAATCCGAGCAGGAACAAAAGGAATTTTTAAAAGAATTAGGTATTGATGAAGTATCTACTCACAAGCTCAGCCGAGTGAGTTATCAGATGCTTGGCCTAATATCCTTTTTTACTATCGGAAAGGGTGAAGTGCGCGCCTGGAGTATCCGTAAGGGAACATTAGCCCCCCAAGCCGCCGGCAAGGTGCATTCGGACATAGAGCGGGGGTTTATCCGTGCCCAGGTAATCAAATACGCTGATTTGCTCAAATTGGGCAGTAAACAGGCAGTTGAGAAGGCAGGCTTAGCGTTGTTGAAAGGGAAGGATTATCTGGTTGAAGATGGAGATATAATTGACTTTCGGTTTAATGTGTGATGTTGACAGTGTAAAGCGAAGATGTTATACTATCTACGCTAAATGAGGTAAAAAGAATGGACAAAATACTAATATTCGATACAACTCTTAGGGATGGGGAGCAGTCGCCGGGAGCAAGTTTGACCCCGGAGCAGAAATTGACCATTGCCCAACAACTCGCCCGCCTCAATGTGGATATAATTGAAGCCGGCTATCCGACTTCTTCTAGCGGCGAGATAGAGGCAATCAGAGAAATCAGCCGTAAGGTAAAAAAACCAATAATCGCCGGTTTGGCCCGCACAGTCAGGAAAGATATTGATTGCTGCCTAAAAGCCCTGGATAAGGCAAGTAAACCGCGGGTGCACATCTTTTGTGCCACCTCTAAGATTCATCTGAAATACAAATTAAAAAAGGCCAAGGAGGAGATTTTAAGATTGACTGCTGAAAATATAAGATACGCCAAGAAATTTATTGATGATATTGAGTTTTCTCCCGAGGACGCTACCCGCACCGATTTTAATTTTTTGACCGAAATAGTAAAGGCGGCGATTGAGGCAGGAGCGACCACCATCAATATTCCTGATACAGTAGGGTGTATTTTTCCTTCTCAATTTAGCAAACTAATCAGAGATTTGAAAAAGAAAATTTCTTTCGTAAATGTTAACCTGAGTGTGCATTGCCATAATGATTTAGGACTGGCTGTGGCTAACTCCTTAGCGGCAGTGGAAAGCGGAGCTGACCAGATTGAGTGCACGGTTAATGGCATTGGCGAACGCGCCGGCAACGCCTCTCTGGAAGAGCTGGTGATGAACATAAAATTGCACCCGGAGATTTTCAACAGAAGAACGAATATAAAAACAGAGGAGTTGTATAAAGTTAGCCGCTTGGTCAGCCATCTTACGGGTATTCCGGTTCAACCCAATAAGGCAATTGTCGGCAGTAATGCTTTTGCCCACGAAGCCGGGATTCATCAAGACGGGATTTTAAAAAAGAGGATAACTTATGAAATAATCAATCCCAAGGATGTAGGGGTAAAAGAGAGCCGATTGGTCTTGGGCAAGCATTCAGGCAGCCACGCATTAGAGGAACATCTGAGAAAGATGGGCTATCATCTCAAAAAAGAGGAGTTTGCTAAATTCTTTACAAGATTCAAGCAAATTGCCGATAAGAAAAAAGAGGTTTTTGATGAGGACTTGGAAATAATCTTGGATGAGGTTAAAAAGAGGATTCCCCAAATCTGGCAATTGGAATATATCCATATCAGCAGTGGAAATAAGACCGTGCCTACCGCGACGATAAAATTAAAGAAAAATAAAGAAATATTAGAGGACTCTGCCTGCGGGGATGGCCCTGTGGACGCCTGTTATAAGACCATTGAAAGAATTACGGGAGTAAAAGGTAAGCTGCTAAGTTATTCTTTGCAGGCGATTACCTCGGGAAAAGACGCTTTGGGCGAAGTAAATATCAAGGTAAAATTTGCTAAGAAGATAATCATTGCCCGCGCGGCAAGCACCGATATTATTGAAGCAAGCGCCAAGGCATATCTGGAGGCGGTTAATAAGGCGGCGGCATGATTACTTCCAAGACAAAAATCTACGGTTTATTGGGTTATCCGGTAAAACATAGTTTTTCACCGCTGATTCATAATACCGCTTTTACCGCCAAAAAAATAGACGCCTGTTATTTGTGTTTTGAAACCAAACCAGAGAATATAAAAGAGGCAATAGAAGGAATAAGAGCTCTAAATATTCAAGGGGTAAATCTGACTATTCCCCATAAGGAAACTTGTATTTCTTATTTAGATAAAATAGATAAAGACGCCGAGCTCATCGGAGCAGTGAATACAATTGTTCACAAAGAGAATAAGTTGATTGGTTACAATACCGATGGTGAGGGCTTTAGCAAGGCATTAAAGGAAGATTTAAACTTTGACCCCAGGGATAAAACTATTTTTCTTTTTGGCGCCGGGGGAGCGGGAAAGACAGTAGGCATCAGTTTGGCAAAATCCGGGGCAAGGCAGATTTTTATTGTGGATAAGAATAAAAAGAAAGCAGGGGCTTTAGCCGAGAATATCGGGAAAAATTTTCCCTGCACAGCGGTGGAATTAACCCACAGTCATAATCAAGAAGCAATCAAGAACGCACACCTTTTGGTTAACGCCACACCGATAGGAATGAACCCCGACGATAATCTGCTCATTAACCCTGTTTATTTTTCTCAACAATTACTCGTCTTTGACCTTATTTATAACCCAACAGAAACGAAGTTGCTAAGGACGGCAAGAAAAAAGGGTTTGAAAGCAGCCAATGGTTTGGGGATGTTGGTTCAGCAGGCGGCTCTTTCTTTTGAGCTCTGGACGGGGGAAAAGGCGCCGATTGAGGTGATGAGAAAGGCACTGCAAAATAAATGAGGATTTGGGGGAAAAATGGAAGATAAAAAAGAGAAGGAAACAGAAATAAAAACAGAGGGAACCAAAGATAAAAAAGAAGAGGAAGAGCAAAAATTACAGCAGGAAATGCCGCCTTTGGAGATGAGTTTTAGTTTATTCATTTCCAGCTTGGGAATGCAGGTGTTGATGCATTTGGGAGAACTCGCCAATCCCTTGACTAATAAAAAAGAAGAAGATTTAAAACAAGCAAAGCAGACGATTGATATTTTGGAAATCTTAGAAAAGAAA
>DAOWKH010000026.1 GCA_030639955.1 Candidatus Omnitrophota bacterium
ACATTACGCGATATAGATGTGGTAGACTTCTTATCCGTTCAGGATAGAAACTTTTTGAAAGTTGCTTTAAAGGAGGTCCAGATATGGCATCAGACGAGGCAGTCCAAAGTCTATTTAGCCAATTTAAACAAGCTCATCAGCGGTTAAAAGAAGCAATAGACATAGAAGAAGAGACTGATATAAAACGAGATGCCGTAATCAAACGCTTTGAATTTACCTATGAGCTGTTATGGAAAACTTATAAGAAGATAGCACGATTACAAAAATTAGATTATTTTAACCCTAAAGCGTGTTTTCAATTTGCCTTTAAATCGGGTTTGATAGAAGATGAGCAGCTTTTTCTTGAAATTATTGATGCCAGAAACAAAACTACCCATGTATATTCAGAGGAAGAGGCAAAAAAGATTTATAATTTTATAAAAGAAAAAGTTATAAATGCCTTTGATATAGCAAGAAAGAAGATAAAAGAAACAGATTTTAACTTTTAATTAGGGGCAATTCCATGAACACAATAACAAATAAGTGGTTATTGGTATTTTTATTCGTGGCATTTAGTGTTGCCGCACAAGCGGCAGTTATCGACACCTATGAGGAGAGGTTTGATGGCCGGGCCGATGATGCCACGATCCACGAAGTCGATTCCTGGAGTGTGGACCAGGGCGAGACGATGAAGGCGATAACCCAGGATTCTACTACCTATACCGGGACGGGAAAGGCGCTTGAACTAACCGGAGCCGAGACAACGGTGAGTGTCTCAAGGAAAACTACCTATGGGGGCCTAACGCCCTGCTGGCTGGAGTTCATCGTAAAGGCAGGGGTGGGCGCGCAGAGTAGAAGCTTACCCTCTACGGGGATCGCCGCGGTCTCCTTCGATTATAAGGGAAAAATTTATGCCTCCAATGGCTCGAGTTGGCAGGATACCGGCGAGACCTTTACCGAAGGTGATTGGTATAGGGTTACCTTGAAGCTCGACTTCAAAAATAAGCTATACGACATATATATCTCGTCGGTGGCGGTGCCCGAGATAGAGTTTATTGCGGATAAAACCGGACTTGCCTTCATTGACACAAGCATTAGTTCATTGAGTGAGCTCGGGTTTGATGGTGCCTACAATGTTGACCGCGCCGATGATACCTATATAGATGACCTGGTGGTTCATTTCATAGATAGATTGGAGATGATAACCGCCTCCCAGACCCTGGTGGAGGGGCAACCCTCTGGCCCGATTACGGTTCAGCTTCAGAATGCCTATTCAGAGCCCCAGACCGCCTGGTGTGATTTGATTCTGGAGCTTAAGTCAAGCTCTCCCGGGGGCGAGTTTTCTCTGAGCAGGGATGCGTGGATGCCGACAGCCCAGGTTATCTTGACCGAGAATGCCTATAGTGCCGGCTTTTATTATAAGGATACAAAACCGGGAAAACCGATCATTACCATAAACGAGTACCCGAATAGGGGTTGGGAGGAGGCCACCCAACAGCAGATAGTAGTGTCGGCTGTTGCCGGCTTCGAGATAGAAGTTATTACGCCTCAAGTTGCCGCTGAGTATTTCAGTATGATAATTACCGCCAGGGATGATGAGGGTAATGTCAATGAGACCTATAGCGGTGAGGTAGAGATTCTGGTCGATTATCTATCTCCTAACTCGGGGACGATGAGGATTACACCGGAGACGATTTCGGGGTTTAGCAAGGGGAGGTTAGAGGTTAGCGCGATGTATCCGGACTGCGGGACGATTGCTATAACGGTCGAGGATGTGATTGACCCTTCCAAGGTTGGCAGCTCCGGACCTGTGCTATTTATCCCTGCATCTTTTAACCTTTCAGCCGATTCGCTGCAGGTGGTCGGGAGGCCTTTCTCACTTGGGGTGAGCGCCTTGAACGCTCTTGGGGCGCATGCGCCCAATTACGAGGGACCGACAGAGCTCAGCTTTATAGGGGTTTCGCCTGAAGAGATTAGGGGCGGTGCAATCTCGCCTTCGACTATTGATCTGGGTGGGTTTGTGAATGGCCTGGCAGAGGTTATGGTTAGCTATAACCTCTGGGGCACGATAAAGATGGAAGCCAATGATCTGGCATGCCCTGCTCAAGCCGGGATGAGCGAAGCGATAACTTTTCAGCCAGGTGGGTTGTTGGTTGAGGTAATTTCGCCACCTTCTGGTAGGGACTTTTTCTATCTGGGTGAGACAATCGGGATTGCGGTATCGCTTGTGGATGAAGAGGGTCTTGCCATTGCAAACTATCAGGGAACGGTCGAGATAAGCTCGACCATAGGCCTGGGTTTACCAGATGAGTATCTATTCACGGAGTTGGATGAGGGTAAGCATACCTTCCATACCAATGTTGATTCGGCCGGGATATATACTGTATCCTGTAAAGAAAAAGCGAGTGAACTTGAGGGGGAAGGTTCTCCCATAGAGGTGAGGGAGGCGTCTTTGGTTGTTGAATCTACGGTTGCGCCGGTCGGAACAACCGAGGTTACGATTAAGCTTGTGGATGAACAGGGAAATTTGATTGACTCAGAGAGCGAGCTTAGCGTACTGATTGGTTTGGAGGAGGAGATAGACGATGGTTCGGCCTCATCTCTTGCTACTTCGATGCCGATTACCTTCGTTGATGGACGGGCGAAGATATTGATCAGCAATACCCAGGCTGAGATAGTTACCATCTCACCCTCTTCGCAATATAAGTTTAAAATAAAGAAAGGGACGGTAACCTTTGGCAGGATCGCCAAGACCGGCGTGGGGACGTTGATGTGGAGAGAAATCAAAGAATAACGGATTGAGGGAGTTGTTATGGCCGAGAAGATGAAGCGTCTGGGTGAGCTACTGATAGAGAAGGGTGTAATTACAGCCAGGCAGCTCGAGGAGGCGCTTGAGGAACAGAGGGCCACAACCGGTCGTTTCATAGGGGCAATCCTGGTCGCCCGTGGGGCTGCCAGCGAAGAGCAGGTGGCGTTGGGTTTGAGCGAACAGTTGGGGTTTGCCTATGTGGATGTGGTGAAAATGCGGCGTGCTATGGATACTGAGCCAAAGGCAATTAATCTTGTGCCAGAGGAGGTATGCCGGAGGTTAGCAGCCCTCCCTTTATTTATAGCTCAAAATACCTTGACTGTAGCAATGGGCAATCCTTTGGACATAAAGGCGGTAGATGAGTTGCAGTCGGTCAGTGGCCTCAGGATAAGACCTGTTTTTGGCTGTCCAACCGCAGTTTACGATGCGATTGAGCGGAAATATGCGGCCAAAGGTCCCGGGAATGGCGAGGTTGAACGAGGTGGGGCGGAAGTTAGCGACAAATTATCCAATCTGATGCGAGAGGCAAGCCTGGGTCATGTTGTGGAGATGGTCAACTATATAATCACGCATGCGGCGGAAATGGGAGCTTCGGATATCCACCTTGAGCCGGAGGAGAAGAATTTTAACTGCCGATACCGGATAGATGGCGTGCTCTATTCGATGCCGCAAATCCCCGGGGAACATCAGGCAGCGGTTATCTCAAGGATAAAAATTATGGCCAATATGGATATCGCAGAGAAAAGATTACCACAAGACGGCCGGATACGACTTCGGGCAGCGGGTAAGGATGTGGACTTGAGGATTTCCACCTTTCCTACTATCCATGGCGAGAACCTGGTTGTGCGGATCCTGGATCGCTCAAAGGCCTTACTGGAGCTGGAAGAGTTGGGATTTTCAAAAGAAGAACATAAAAAGTTCGACGGGCTTATAAAGAGGCCTCACGGGATAATGTTGGTTACCGGACCAACCGGAAGCGGAAAGACCACCACTCTCTATGCAGCCATTAGCAGGATAAATACCCTGAAAAAGAACATTATTACTTTAGAAGATCCCGTAGAGTATGAGATACCCCATATCCGTCAATCCCAGGTAAACGTCAAGGCTGGGCTTACATTTGCCAGTGGCCTTCGCTCGATCGTGAGGCAGGACCCGGATGTGATTATGATAGGTGAGATAAGAGATAAAGAAACCGCAGATATCGCTATCCATTCAGCATTAACCGGACATCTGGTATTTTCGACACTGCACACCAACGATGCCCCCTCTGCGGCTACCCGTTTAATCGATATGAGGATTGAACCATTTCTGCTCGCTTCTGCTATTATCGGTGTGGTTGCCCAGCGCCTGGTGCGCACACTGTGTGACTCGTGTAAGAAGGAATATAAATCTTCCAAAGAACTCAAGGAGGAGATTGGTCTCAGAGATAGTAAAGATTATCTATTTTACAGAGAGGTGGGCTGTCAAAAGTGCCGGGACACCGGCTATCAGGGCCGCATGGGCGTCTTTGAGCTGCTCATCCCAAACGATGAGATAAAGGACCTGATTACTAAAAAGGTTTCTGCAGATACTATCCGCGATGCGGCGGTCAAGGCCGGGATGAGGACGTTGCGGGACGATGCCTTAGACAAGGTCATCGCTGGGGTTACATCTGTATCGGAACTTTTGAGGGTGACGGAAGAATCCTGAAAAGATTAGAAGCGGATCAACGCTGAGCAAAACGCTGAATAACGCTGATAATGAAAAACTTATTTTTACCAATCATTGTTCTTATATTTGTGACTACGGTCTATGGACTAATCGATCCTGCAACCTGTGCGGCGCAAGAAGAAGTAGCCAGCGAAGCAGAAGTGCTACACCAACAACAAGAGCAAATGCTCTCCACTCCTGACCTTGTGACGCCGGATAGTATATACATAACCACTGAACTAAAGGCCCTCTATTATCAGAACCTCCAGATAATCGAACTCCTCAAGGAGATCCGCGGCCTCCTTCAGATCCAGCAAGAGACCTCCTCCGATGAATAGGCAACTTACGGAATGAAAAAATGGGGCACAAGCTAAAGAAAGTATGACAGTTACCAGTTGGCAATTATTCCATTACCACCTGCCAAAGCTCCAATAATCAAGATACAAGATACAAACAAATCCCAATACCCAATAATCAATAACCAAACCGAGATGATAGTTTCTGTTTGGTTATTGGAATTTGGTGATTGGTGATTATTTGGTTATTGTATCTTGGTGTTTGGTTATTATTTGCTGTTGCTTACTGTAATTGAAATTTGTTGCTTTCTCCGTTATGTATGCCAAACAAGGAAATCAATAAAGACAAGATAAAAAAGATTCTGGTTTTCCGCACTGACCGTATTGGTGATATTTTATTGAGTATTCCGGCTATCCGGGCCTTAAAGCAAAGTTTTCCCGAAGCTCAGATTTCGGTTATTGTGCAGTCACCTTATGCCTGCCTGTTAGAAAATAATTCTGATATTAATGAAATAATCACTTATGATAAAAAAAAGAATAGTGGTTTCTGGGGAACGCTAAAATTTATTGTCCATCTAAGAAAGAAAAGATTTGATTTAGCCGTTGTTCTGAATCCGAAAAAGAGGTCAAATATAATCGCCTTTTTGGCCGGAATTCCTCATCGCTTAGGTTATTCACGCAAATGGGGTTTTTTGCTGAATCGGACAATAAAGGACGAGAAATATAAAGGCGAAAAGCACGAGTTAGAGTATAATCTGGACTTGGTGCGGGCTATCGGGGCAGATACAAAGGATAAAAGTTTTTCTGTCAGAATAAAAAAAGAG
>DAOWKH010000058.1 GCA_030639955.1 Candidatus Omnitrophota bacterium
GCTCAGTGGTAGAGCAGTTGTTTTGTAAACAACGGGTCGGCGGTTCAAATCCGTCAGGCGGCTCCAAATTATGCCCAAGAAAAAAATAGAGAAAAAAAAAGAGAAAGTGAGGGTTAAATTAAGGGCTTATGACCATCGCATGCTTGACCAGTCAGCCAAGGAGATTGTAAATATTGCCAAGTACACCGGGGCGATGGTCTTTGGTCCTATACCTCTTCCTACTGAACGAAAAATCTTTACTGTTTTGCGTTCTCCCCATGTGAATAAGAAATCGCGCGAACAATTTCAGATGGAGACGCACAAGCGAATTTTGGATATCGTTAATCCCACCTCTAAGACAATCGATGCCTTAATGCGGCTCAATTTACCCGCCGGGGTGGATGTGGAAGTGAAATTATGATGTCAATTGGAATCTTGGGGAGAAAATTAGGAATGACCCATATACTTGATGGGCAGGGTAACCCTGTGCCTGTTACGGTTATTGAAACCCCTCCTTGTCCAATTGTGCAGATAAAAAATAAACAAAGAGATGGTTATTCCGCTTTACAGATTGGTTTTCAGGAAAAAAAGAAGAATATCAAAAAGCCATTGCTCGGTCATTTTAAAAAAAGCGGCGTTTCTGTTTATCAGTTTCTCGAAGAAATTAGAATTGCTCCCCAACAGAAAGATGAATTCCAAGAGGGTTATGTTTTAAAGACAGACATCTTTAAGGTCGGCGATTATGTGAAGGTGAGCGGAGTCTCCAAAGGTAAAGGATTTCAGGGTGGTGTAAAGAGATGGGGATGGAAAGGCGGTCCAAAGACCCATGGTTCGAGGACTCACCGCAGAGTAGGTTCGATAGGAGCGAGTTCTGACCCCTCGCGGGTATTTAGAGGTCAACATATGCCCGGCAGGATGGGTAATGCGAAGACAACGCTTAAAAATCTGAAAGTGATGAAAGTAGATGTGGAGAATAATATATTGTGTATAAAGGGAGGAATCCCGGGGCACCGCAATAGTGTTTTGATGATTAGGAAGAAATAATGCAGACCATATCTTTATATAACACGCAGGCGAAAGAAGTCGGCAAGGTGGATATAGATGAAAAGTTTTTTGATGGGAAGGTAAACGAGCCTTTACTCAGACAGGTTCTCAAGATGTATGCCGCAAATAGAAGGCAGGGGACTGCTTCTACCAAGACCCGCAAGGATGTGAGAGGCGGAGGCAGAAAGCCTTGGAAGCAGAAAGGGACGGGCAGAGCGAGAGCTGGGACGATAAGGTCTCCGTTGTGGCGAGGTGGGGGAGTTACCTTCGGGCCTCACCCGCGCGATTTTTCTTACACCCTGCCTCAAAAGATAAAAAGAAAAGCAATAGTTTCGGCGTTGAATATTAAATTCAAAGACAATCAGTTTGTAGTTATTGATAAAATAGAACTCAAAGAAGCAAAGACAAAAGAGTGGGCAGAGATTTTAGCCGCTTTTAAGATAAATAAAGGGTGTTTGGTTTTATTAAATGAACCTAACTTAAATGTGCAAAGAGCAGGGAGGAATATTCCCAATTTATTTATTAAACCTTTTGACAGTGTTAATGCGGTGGAGATTTACGAGCACCGTAAGTTGATTGTTGAAAAAGAAGCATTGGAAAAATTGGTGTTGAGGTTTAAATGAAAAGTGCTTATACAATTATAAGGTATCCTTTGGTAACCGAGAAAGGGAGTGAGTTAGGTTCTCAGAATAAATATCTTTTTTGTGTAGATAAGAGAGCAAATAAAATTGAAATAAAAAAGGCAATCGAAGAGGTTTATAAAGTCAAGGTTTCCGATGTTAACACGCTAAAAGTGAGAGGAAAGAGAAAAAAGGTGCGCCGGGAGTGGGGGAGAACCCCTGAGTGGAAAAAGGCAGTGATAAGCTTAAAAAAGGGAGAGAGGATTGAATGGGAATAAGGAAATTTAAGCCTACAACCCCGACCAGGCGATGGGGAAGCGTTTCCAGATTTGAGGAGATTACCAGACAGAAACCGGAGAAATCACTTACGTCTCTTTTAAAAAAGAAAGCCGGCAGGAATATCTACGGCCGAATTACTGTGCACCAACGTGGCGGTGGGCATAGAAGAAAATACCGGATTATTGATTTCAAAAGAGATAAATATAACGTTAAAGGAAAGGTTTTTTCTATTGAATACGACCCCAACAGGTCAGCGCGGATTGCTTTGATTTCTTATTCTGATGAAGAAAAAAGATACATAGTTGCTCCTTTAGGTCTGAAAGTAGGGGATGAGATTATTGCCGGGGAGAACGTTGAGATTAAAACCGGGAATAGCTTGCCGCTGAGAGATATTCCATTAGGCACATCTATTTTCAATGTTGAATTAAGAAGAGGCAGCGGCGCAAAGCTTGCCCGCAGTGCAGGCACCTCTGTGGAGTTAATGGCCAAAGAAGGAAAGTTTGCTCACATAAAGCTCCCTTCCGGTGAACTGCGGTTGGTTAATTTAGACTGTTATGCTACTATCGGCTGTGCATCTAATGTTGACCACAACAAGATTTCTTTGGGAAAAGCCGGTAGAAACAGATGGTTAGGGATAAGACCTACGGTGCGCGGGGTAGCTAAAAATCCGGTTGACCATCCTTTAGGCGGCGGAGAAGGAAAGTCTTCCGGGGGGAGACATCCGGTTAGTCGTTGGGGGCAGGCGAGCAAGGGGCTGAAGACAAGAAAGAAAAAGAAGTACTCTGATAAATATATTATAAAAAGAAAGGTTTCAAAGAAGATGGCTAAAGCAAAAAAATGAAATTATCAATTATCAATTTTCATTAAATTTTTCCATCCTCCGTAGCAGGCTACTGCGGAGGATGGGCATTTAATTAATTTCCAATTGAAAATTAAAGAATTAGAAATTGATTGAAAATTGAAAATTAGAAATTGAAAATTGGGGTTTTAACCAATGCCCACAATCAATCAATTAATTCGCAAAGGGAGAAAGAGGTCAAAGAAAAAGAGCGGAACCCCGGCTCTAAAGGCCTGCGCTTTTAAAAAAGGGGTTTGCCTACAGGTTAAAACCCAGACGCCCAAAAAGCCTAATTCAGCATTGCGCAAGGTAGCCAGGGTACGTTTAAGCAATGGCATGGAGGTAACCGCTTACATTCCCGGGGTCGGCCATAATCTGCAGGAGCACTCAATTGTTATTGTCCGAGGGGGGAGGGTCAAGGATTTGCCCGGGGTGAGATACCATATTGTGCGCGGAACCAGGGATACTGCGGGTGTAGAGAATAGAAAAAAAGGTCGTTCAAAATACGGAGCAAAGCGGGCAAAGAAATAAATTAAAGGAAGATTATGCGTAGAAGAAGAGCACCCAAGAGAAAGATTCAACCCGATTTAAAATATAATAATAAATTGGTAGGTAGATTTATTAATATGCTTATGCTCAATGGGAAAAAGAGCCTGGCCGAGAAGATAGTCTATAAGTCATTTCAGATAATCGAGCAGAGAGTTGAAGATATTCCTGAGCAAGAGGAGAACAAAAGACCAAAGTGCCTGCTCGTTTTTCAAAAAGCAGTAGAGAATGTCAAGCCCCTGTTAGAAGTCAGGCCGCGACGGATTGGAGGAGCGACGTATCAAGTTCCAATGGAAGTGAAGCAAGAGCGTGGTTTTACTCTTGCTCTGCGTTGGCTCAGAGATTTTGCGCGTCAGAAAAAAGGCAAGCCGATGGAGCAGAAAATAGCTGAGGAGATTTTAAACGCCTACCATAGACAGGGTCCAGCAATTAAGAAAAAAGATAATATGCATAAGATGGCTGAATCTAACCGCGCATTTGCTCATTTTAGGTGGTA
>DAOWKH010000037.1 GCA_030639955.1 Candidatus Omnitrophota bacterium
CTTCTTAATGAGGCAGATGCGGCAGCAGCTTTTAGAGTAGAGAATGGAGTAAAGGGTAAGAAGGCAGTTAATGTTGCCTATACAGAAACGGCTATAAACTCAGAGGTGGTAAATAAAATTGCTGATAACTTTGCCCGCGAGTTTGGATATGGCAGAAAAGCAAAGCGACCGGAATTGAATATAGTCAGCAGAATTGAAAAGGCAAACTCAGCAATAAGGGATGTAGGAAAGGATGCGGTAGTTTCTCCAAGCAGAATAAACGCTTTATACCAAAATGCTCAGAATGTGTTTTCTTGGTTTGATTCTTCGCCAGAAGGGGTTGACTATCTGAAAGAAAGTTATGCTCCGTTATACAGTCTTGCCAACGCCCCAGACACCCGCACTGCCCAAACAATCTTGGCGATTTATGCGGCTAATCCTGTGAATGCTCCGCCGGCAACACAGTCCACAGCCCACAGTCCACAGCCCACAGTCCAGAAATTCATCCAACCCATACAAAACTTCGCTCAAGCAATAATCTCTTATCTTCCCAACCGTCCTCGCCTTGAAGGCGAACCATTGACCAACATTGCCAAAATTATTAACAGTCCAGTTTTTAAAGAAAACGCCAAGTTCTTAAATGAGCATAATGATATTATGCAGTTGTTAATTCAAGCCGATATATTAGCGGTTGCTTTGCGTACGCCGCTAAATCCAAAGACAATAAAGGCACATCCAGATTTAATAGAGAAATATCTGTATTTAGCTTTTGCTCCTGATGGAATAGTTGACAAGATAGTTGCTAAAATGGACAAAATAGTTGCTGATGGGAAGAGCAAAATAGAAATTTCTCTTGAGGATATGACTCCTGAAAATAGGGAGGCAATCGCTCAGGCATTTGCCGAGAAAGATAAAGTTACCAAACAGATTTCAGCAATCGGCGATTTTTATGAAACCGTAGCCAAACTCTCTACTTATAAACCCGAAGCAATTCCTTCAGCTGAGATAGCCGAATTCCTCTCTGCTGAGAAACCGATAGAGGCATTAACCAACTGGGCAAAGAATAATAATAATCTTTTGGAGGCGGAGTTGAACTTCGTCAAGATTAAAAATGGAGTTAGAGAAATCCAGACCCACTTGCACCTACGCGGTGCAAGTAAGGGTGTAAGCGAGAAAGGGGAGATAAAGGAAGCGGATGTTGCGGCTGGAGAAATAAAGTTGAGGGATATTAGCATAAAGTATCAGGAATTAGCAAGTATAATGGATGCTACTGAGTTTGGCGTTTTGGCAGGTAAAGAATGGCAGAAAGAAATCAGGCAGGTTGAATTGGAATTAGATCAATTAGGCAGAAAGATAAATCAGCAACAGAAATTAGAGACGACAGAGGGTAGAATCCAGCGCGCCTTTATAAAGGCCGGTCCTTTAAAAACAGCAAATGTAACAATGGCAGGCGTTGTAATTTCGGCTATCGCCGCAACAATCTTAACTGGCGGGATTGCTGCTATCCCAACATTGGCTCTTCCTTTACTTGGGTCAATCCCGATACTTGTTTTCTTTGGAGCGAGCTTGCTGATGTCCTTAATTGGTCCCGGCGCAGGCAAATTGAGTTCTCTTTACACCTCTACAATATTAATCTCGGCTTTACTTTTTGCTCCTTCTCTGTTTGTTCCTTTCTTCTGGATGATTCCAGCAGTTGCTTTCTTGCTGATTCCGGCAGTGGGAGTGGATAAGGCATACGATAAATATCAAATATCAAATATCAAATATCAAATATTGGCCTTCAGGGATTTATTTAAAGAAAGAGCAACTCGCCCGGGCATAAACATTTCCAAGCTTCCAAAACCTATTCTTGCTCTTACGGTGTTGTTAGGTTTGTTTGGGCTTGGCAAAGAGAAGAAAAGTAAGCTAAAAATTGAAAAGCAGGCAAGTCAGCAAGCTTTATTAACTGTTGAAGATGTACAGAATAGAGTTGCATACGACAGGGGTATTCCTATTTTAAAGAGAATAGAAGAAGAACAAAAACTTTTAGAAGAGGGCATGACCGAAGAAGCGCATCGGTGGCTAGAGAAATCGCTAGAATTCCTTACATCGATAGCAATAAAACAATTCTCTAATCTATATGCTAAGTTTAATAGAGCTTACAGAGAAAGTCCACAAAATATAGATGTATTGATAAAGTTATTAGAACAAATGAAACCCTTCGCTCCAGTGTTAGACCAGTATAAATTATCAAGTCTTAACAACGCAGAACAAAGGGTTAAGTATTTGCAATCACAGAGGAAAAAACCTCTTGAGTCAGCCAAAGCGAAATATAAAGAAGCGAAAAAGAATATTATAGAACTTAAGGAAAAAATTGAAGAAAAGATGGAGGAAATAAGGAATTATTATAGAGAGAGAGGTTATAGTCTTGTTTGGGATCATCAAGCTAGCGAATATGTTGTAGAGGTAAAAAGGGGCGATCAGGATCACTTTTTCCCAGAAGGGAAAAGCACAGTACTTAGTGACATAGTTAATGAAGTTGAAGGTCGACTTTTCTTTGCGGCGGATGATAGCAGAATTCCCGATATAAATTTAGGCGAGAAAGCAAAACAGGTAGTTTTGGATCACAGAAAGACAGTTATTTCTATAGTTTTACCGCAGTTTATGGGGCAGATTAAAGATATAATAGATTTTGTTCAGAAGAAAGCCGATGCTTCGGAGTCAGAAAAAGATAAAAAAGATTATAAAGCGAAGAGTGGCAACCTGAAGTCTTTAATGGGACTTGCGGAAAGAATCAAAGAAGCATCAAAGATTAAGGAGCAGGAAGAGGCTTTGATAGAGGTAGATGACAGATTAAAGCTTTTCATCGATAACTATTCTTCTCGGGGCTATCAAGATATTGCTGATAAATTGGTTAAAGTTAGAAAGGAATTTGAGAACGTAATGTTTGATATTGCCGAGATTGAAGTAGAAAGGGGAAAGGTGGGTGAAGAAGCGAATCCTGAGAAATATAAGGTAGTCAAAGATAATTATACCGAAGAAAATAGACCTAAGGCAGGGATTATTCGTGAAGTAAAGAGTGATATATATAGAGGCGTTAAATGGTTAGAGTATTATGAGAAATTCGAAAGTTATATGATACGGAAAGGAGATGTTGTTGTTGGCCCAGTGGAGAAAAAATCCGCCCTCTCCCCCAAACTCTCCGCAGAAAGCGAAGAAGGAAAAATTGCAGATATAAAAGAGAATTTAATTAAATATTTCACTACCCAAGATGCGGTTTTTAATGGAAAGCTACAAATTTCCGAGAATGATGCTGCTGATTTTGTCAGAATGATATATCCTGACTTTGAGAATAAAGAACTTTGTATTGAAGCAATAATAGAGATATTGAAGGATGATAACATAGAGATTGAAGTTAGGGATTCAGTTTGCGGGATTGTAATAACTTTCACCAGAGATTTCTATCACGCTAATCCAGAATTGTATAAATACACAAAGGAAATTATTGAACCAAGATTAGATGAAATTAAAGGATATGCAAGTCAGATATTAGAGATATTAAATAGAAAAAAAGAGGATTATTATAATGCGAAGATGCTTTTAGAAAGGATTGATTCTATAAACGAAAGAAAAGGATCTGCCGGCGATATAGAAGGTGGGCAGGTGCCGATTACAGATTTTGGTTATTCCACCGATATGAATGCAGCCTTAACTTATACCCGACTTTTACCCGCAGCTAATATGGATATTACTCCTGAGAATTTAAGAAATGTAATGCAACGTTCAGGATTGGAGTTGGCAGAATCAGCTCAAGGCGAGATATTTGAAGAGAATAAGTTAAAGGATGATTTTACTCAGATTTTAATCTCAACGGACTTAAAAAATTGGCAGGAGGCCGAAAATGCCCTTAGGCGAATCGGCAAGACCTTGGAATTAGGCGAAACTATAATACAAGGGAATTCTGATAGTGCTTTTAATATTTATAAGAGAGTTAGAACAGGATTTGAGCCCTTGGAATTGGCTATTTCCAGAAGTACTTTTGAGAGTATAATTGAAAGTATAGCTAAAGGAGTTGAGCCGTCAGCAGAATCGCTCTTCTTTTTAGAAGAAAAAGTAAAAGAGAAACTCTTGTCTGATATTGAGACGGCGTTTGAGATTGTCTCAATTAGCAGATACGCAAATAAAGAGCAATTGCTGCCGGAAATTGCAAGGTATCTTGGGGAAAACAAGGATTATTCAGTTTATTTTGATGGCGAATCGATGCATTTTAGATATATGGATGCTATGTTTAGGGCCGATGGTGATAGAGAATCTCCAAGTCAATTTGTTGCAATAGATGATGCTGGCGATGAAGAGGTAGGCAGCGAGGAGGGCTCGCTTACTGAATTAGATTTGACTGTGGCCCAGGCCTATGAGAAATTTGTTCGATTGTTGGGTGAAGCACCTACTTACTTTGAGTTGGAACTAATGTGTGTGGCATCCACAGCTAGGATAAAAGATAGCATAGGACGGATAAACCAGAAGCGAAAGCGAGAGGGGCTTGAGAAGTTAGAAGTCAGCCGTAGAAGAGTAGGGAATTTCCCGAAGAAATTGCTCTCATTATTAGATGGTTCAAAATTAGATAGTTCAGAAAAAGATTGGCTGGAAAGATTATGGCGATTTCAAGTAATGTCTTTCTTAGAATCTAAAAGACAGGAGACAAGGAAGAAAGTAGCAAAGTCCTTATTTGACTCTTCCCATCCTTGTAGCTTAATAGAAATTTCTGAAAGTACCAGGATTAAATATGGAGCTGTTCAAAAGGCGATGCTCGCTTTAAGAAAAATAAGATTGGTGGAGATGACCAAATCTAAAAGGAGAAACTATTATGCAGTTTCTGAACGCGGGCGGGAATTGTTAGCAGAGATAGAAAGAGATGAGCGGATATTTGGAGAGATGGATAGAATGGTAAAGAAGGATGAAGAAATAACCGATGGGGTATTAAGTGATGTTGGAGTGCAGGGTTATGCTGTTTATACTCTTTTTCCTGCAACTCCTCAGATGCTCAAGAATTTGTATAGAAAACTGCTTAATGTGGTGAGAGAAATACGCTCCAAGCTTCACGCCGCACGCTCCAAGTTTTCTATTGTTGTAGTTGCAGGTTTACTTTGTATTTTGGGAGTTTCGGGAAAGCCAAAAATTGAGCCCAAAATTAGACATAGATATTCAGTGAAAAAAGCAAAAGAAATATTACCCTTAAAATATCTCTCTGAAATAGAAGAAACAGGGGCAAAAGTAATCGGAGGTTATAAAGCCGGAAGTCATATTAGGAGTGCTGATGTGGTGGAGGTAAAATTTGCTGATGGAGCAGTTAAGCATTTTGCAGTTCTAAAAAAGAAAATACTTAGAAGAAATAATCCTGCTGTTTGTCAAGAGCGTCTTCATAAACTTACCCCTGAGAATGTTCCAGCAATGGTTTATTATGAGAATAATAAAAGGGAACTAGACTGGTATCAAACAATAGTTATGGAGTATATAAATGGAGAACCCTTGCTGTATGCAATTGAGGCAGGCGAAATTGGATTTGAGGAGTTAATGTCTATACTTAGAGAAATTGGGAAGGTTTTAGGAATATGGTGCAGGGAAGCAGGAATTGTACATGGGGATTTTGGCGCCTTTAAGAATATTATGATTGACGATAGAGGTAGGGTGGTAATTATTGACTATGAAATAATGAATTATTATAATTCTCCGTCGGATATACCTCATATGCCTTCAGACGTAGAAGATGTATTTGATGCTATAGATGAATTCTTTGAAAACTCTCGGGAAGCAGAGGAGTTAAAAGCTTGTTTTGGAGAGGGATATGGACAGCCAAGCCTCACGCTTGGCCCAGAAAAAGCAAAACCGGTTATTTCTTCAATTGGTAAAGTTACGGCTATTGCAATGTTGTTAGGCGTTCTTGGGATTGGAAACGAAAGGGAGCCGGAAGCAGATATAGCAAATTTGAAATTAAAGGAGAAGATTCTCAAAGGTTTTTTGGCAGGAGAAGGATTTATTTCTATGGTAACTGCCAAGGGTGTGCTTGATGAAGTTCTTGATTGGCTTAGTGTAGATAATCGATTAGAGATAATTGCTGAAAGTGAAGAAAGTTTTGCGGAATGGACATATTCCATTCAGAGTGCGCTTTCGTATCGTATGCTTGATGAAGTTCTTGATTGGCTTGGGCAAGGAGAACGTCTAAGAATAGTTACTAATCAAAGAAATGGATTTCTGGGGTTGAACTTTCTTATTCTGGAAGCGAGGAGAGCCAAACAACTCAATAAAATTCTCAGTGTGCTTGAAGATGAAGATATACTCAAGGAAATATCTGATAATGAAGACGGTTTTCTTAGATTGGGGCAACTTTGTAGAGTTTTAGAGTATAAAATAGAGCAAGTTTATAATGAGACCTTTTATCAAGCTCAGGCAGTAGGCAGAGAATTTGTCCAGCAGGCAGACCCGCAGATAAAACACCTTAAAGAGTTTGTGCGGCGGATGGCTTATGATTATCTGCATTTTGGTGTTCCTGTTGAGGACTTAAGAGATTTTATAAATTATAGTCCGAATAAAAAAGAAGCACTGAATTTAATCGGGAAATATCTTGTTTCCAGGAAAGGTATAAAAATCCTTGAGCAGAGTTTAAGGAAACAGGGGCATATTACTTCTAATGATTTTTATAATGCTTGTGAAGTTGAGGAACAGTATTTCGGCAAGACAATAGAAATAAAGAAAAGGATGAAGACAAAAGAACTTCTTTCGTTCGTCCTTTCTGTTTGTTTTAGTGATATTGCTTTAGAGAAAACTCTTTCTTCTGCATTGAAAGATAAGCCAACAAAAATAGGGCAGGAGTTTGAGACCGACTTAAAAGATGGCATTCCCCTTGCTTATTTTGGCTTGCATTCATTAGGAAACGATATACTCAAGAAAGAAGGTATCGTAGAGTGCATAACCATTCCTACCTTTAATCCGATTATCCAATGGAAACTACAGCGGACAATGGGGCAGTCAGCCGCTGTTCATCGTTCAATAGAGAAACTAATAGGAGAAAGAGACCATCGTTTGATTACGCTCTTAACACATTTATATGACCTGGGATATTTGTTTGAGCAAGTTTCTATCGGTGTTGAATGGCAGCCGGTAGTGTATGGGATGTCAGAGGATCCTAACAATATGGGTTGGGGAATTCAATTCGATAAGAAAGAAAATCTTATCCACAGTTCTGATTGGACTGTATTGGTAGCCCCAACTCTTTATTTATCATTGGTTCATTATGCAGTTTTAATGCCTGAGGAATGGGAGAAAGATAAAGAGGGGATAGAGAAATTGTTAAGCGATTATAATATAGACATCGACGAAACAAAAAAGACAGAGGTGTTAAAGGAGCTTGGAGTATCAATAAAGCCTGGAACCATTTCTTGGGAACATTCCAAAACTATGCCCGTTTATCAATATAATACACTTGTAAATTTAAGAGAGCTCGTTGAGTCACAACTTACAGATAAATTATTGGAAATTACGGAGAAGTGTACCAATGCTTTGTTTAGAAATGTGCCCGAAATAAAAGGAAAAGATTCCGCTTATTTAAATCTACTGCTTTCAGAAAAGAGGTTGATTGAAACTGCCTTAAGAAGGGGGCACCCTGAGCCGGTTAGGGGAATGACGCTTAAGAGTTTGGGTTTTGATATGAAATCCCTTTCTTCAGAATATACTACAGTATTACCTCTCTTGGTAGAACAGACAATTAGTGGAGAGATGGAAAATAATCTTGGTTTTGAGGGAGAGTTTGATAAAGCAGGTATAACTGCTGGTATAAGTGTGGTAGCGATTTTTGGTGTTATTGCTGCAATTTTGGCGGTTCTCGCTCCTGCTCTAATTCCTGTTGTTGCGGCGGCGGGAAGTGGTGCGACTGCAGAGAGTTTTGGGATAGTTGTTAAATTTGCAATGTTGAGTGGAATTATAGGAATCTTGGTCGGAATAGGCTATGTTGAGAGGAGATTGAGACGGGCGATAATTCAGAGATGGCGTGTTAGAAAGGGAAAAAGAGAAACAGAAGCGAAAATAGCGGAAGAAAAGCTAATAGAAAAAATAGCAGATACAGGAGAGATTATACCAGTATTAGAGAAAATGGGAGAAGAGCGTCCCGATGTTAACCCCACATTGAAGCTTACAAAGCATGAGAACGTGAGAGATGGGCCCGGACGGTTTCATATCGCACTCGCCGCCTTCACCTCTCTCCTTCACTCCTCCCAAACCACATCTCCAAAATCCGCCCCCAAATCGCAAATCGCAGAAGAAAAATCCAGAGTTACAAAAGCTCTAAGTTTGCTCGGTTTATCCGCAGGCATCTTCGCCTTTTTACCCATAGCAATTCCGGCTATGGTTGCTTTTGGAGGTGTTTTCTTATCTTCTAGTGCCTTATTATTGCTTCCTGTAATAAGTTCTCTTTCTTCAATTTCACCTAATTTGATTTTAGGAGGAATCTTAGTTATCGCTGGATTATCCTTTGTTTCTTATATAAGACATACCTTCCTAGGCGCAAGGTTAAAGGAAGCGGTGCCGCAGTCAGTCAGAGAGAACAAAATTGTTAATTATCTTAATCATCTTGTTCCTATTCTGGATATTTTTACCTTTAAAGTTCTTTACACCTATTTCTTGAGACACTGGGACGAGCCGTTTAAACGTTATTTCAGCCATCCGCAAAAAGAAGTAGTTGAGAGAATCGCCCGAGGTGAAAACTTAAAACAAATATCGTTGTCTCCAGTCCAACAGCAGTTAGAAAAAGCAATGGCGCGCTTGAGTTTAAGAGAAGGAGTACTTTCCAAGATTGCCTTGCTCAACCTTATTCTTATTGCTGGAACCTATTCTCTGCTTCAACAGCGGATGGTAATTATCGTTATCGGGGCAATTATTCAAGGGGCGCTTTTTGCTTTAATCCCCGGCCTTGCCGCAATTCCTTTATTCACTATACCTTTAGAATGGTTGCATTTAGCTTCTGTAGAAGTTAGCGTTGGCAGCCTTTTAAGCGCTTATCTTTTGATTGGTGCACTTGCTTTTCCTCGAGAGTATAAGAAGAGAAAGATAGAAAATCCAGAACAAAGCTTTTTAGGTATAACTAAAGCAATCTTGCTCAGCCCCAAATTCTGGATACATAATTTAATTGCTGTTCCACCTATGTTGCTTATCTCTGCCGAGATTGAGGCAACAATAGAATGGGCTTACGCTGTGCCTTTTGTTGGGCAGTATGTGGGAGATTTTGCTTATCGGGTGGAGTCTACAGTTTATGGTGTGGAGGGAGAGCGAAGCATTGCCGAGAAAGGATTGGGAATCTTTGAAGAGAAAACAGGGATTTCATTAACAGGTAGCACATATCAACTTTTAGGTGGGGACATAAATGTTGATGCCGAGATTGCCGCCGCAAATAAAGAGATTGAAAAGGGTGATTTTGATGCTTACTCAAAAAGGATATCTGAAATTGCCGAGAAAGATGAATGGGCAGCTGGTTATGTGCAACAGGGAACAAGAGAAGCAATAGAGGAATATGTTGATAAAGAAAGTCAGGAATTAACTAAATTGATTGAGGATGGACGGGAGGCAGAAGTTGTAGAAAAATTAGGGGGATATGACCCAACAATAGCCCCGATAATTTTGCAGCAAGCGATGAGTGCGGCCGGCAGCGGAGATGGAGATGGCGGCGCCCCGCCAGAGTTGGTAGAAAAGGAAAGTATATTTAGCAAAATATCTCTTCCAAGATTTATTGAAGGAGCGGCGGCGAAGCCGATGGCAGAGGACAAAGATATTCAATGGCTAAATCAACATAAGGGAGGTAGTGGTTTAATAGCCAGTCATCCCGGTGCCCCTGTAGTAAGCGATTGGGGATTTAGTTATGATCAATCCTTATCTGCGCTGGTATTTATGGATTCTGGAGATCGCACTTCTGCAGAAAAGATACTTAATTTCTATAAGGATGATGCTTATAAATCCGCCTCTGGTTTATATTACAGTGCCTACAATATCAATTCAGGAGCTACAGCCGAATGGAATGCCCATGTTGGATTTAATGCCTGGGTCGGTATTAGTATGGCTCAATATACTGAAAAATATGATGACGAGCGGTATTTAGATACAATTGAGGAGATTGCCGATAATATTCTTAAATTCCAGCAAGATGATGGAAGGATTAAAGGTGGACCCGGTGTAGAGTGGACATCCACAGAGTTTAATATTGACAGTTATGTGCTGTTGAATTATTTAGCCGAAAAGACAGGAGAAGCAAAATACAAAGATGCGACGGATGGAGTTGCTAATTGGATTAAAACCGATGCTTATCATAATGGATGGCTCTGGAGAGGCCAATGGGACTCCACGATTGCTACTGATGTGCAGGCATGGGGTGCTTCGGCAGATTTGCCGGGGATTGACAAAGAAAGTTTATTGAATTTCGCCGAAAATAATTGCAAGGTTACAGTGGATTACACTAAACCCGACGGTTCGGTCGTAACTGTAACTGGGTTTGCCTTTACCAATAATCAAAACATGATTACGCCGGAATGGACAGCGGAGATGGCTCTTGCTTGGCGTGAGTTAGATAATGATTTTGTGGGGGCAGATGATGAGAAAGCAGATTTTTATCTGAGCGAAATGGAGAAGATGCGCGCTTCTGACGGAGGTCTGCCCTATGCTACACAAAGAGATGTTCCTACCGGGCACGGCTGGAATACGCCTGATTGTGAGTCATCAGTAGCCGGAACTGCCTATGTCTATTTAGCCGAGCATAACTTCAATCCATTAGAGATTACTATAGAAGCACCTGCTCCGACACCAACTCCAACACCGACTCCTACACCAACTCCAACACCGACTCCTACACCAACTCCAACTCCGACTCCTACACCCACTCCAACTCCTGAAGTAACTCCTACACCCACTCCAACTCCTGAAATAACTCCGACGGTTTCACCAACTCCAGAACCAACAGCAGTTATCCCGACTCCAACAGTAACGCCTACGGAAACTCCTACATCTACTCCCATTGTTTCTCCTACACCTACGGCTACTCCAACAGTTATTCCTACTCTTACTCCTACGGCTACACCTACAGAAGCACCTACACCTGCACCAGTTGTTTCTCCAACTTCTGCACCGACAGAAGTGCCTACTGAAATAACTGTAGAATTTGTTGATGAGGATGGCATAACCAAGACCGCAAAGGTTGAGCAAAATGATGTTCTTGATTATGCCGGACAGGGTTGGTTCAATTTCCGTTGGGACGATATAAAAATAACCGTTAATGACGAGACAAAATATGTAGATGAAGATAAAATTTACCATATAGAGGATAAGCAGAAGGTGTCAGAAGAGGAGGAAGAAGAAAAAGAAATTGCTACCTGGGCATTTCCTCATTCAGAAACTACTTTAAAGCCAAGCTTCGATCTTGAAAAGCCGCACAAAGGAATTCTCCATAATGATATTGTTTATACCTACGACGGCGCTCTGCAAGCTATCAATAATGCCGATGGGGATAAGATAATTTCTGCCTATCAAAACCTTTCTTTAGCAACGGAGCCGGCGACTAAATATAGTATTCTTCCGGTAGGATATGATGCCGGTTTAAAGGAGATTTATGATGAAAGCACAAGAACCGGCGATAGTATATGGATTGGTTTGTCCGCCGTCCATAACGACAATAGTGAATTTGCCGAGGAAATGTTCGAGGCAGTCAAGAGTGAGCGTCTAATAAAAGTAGATATGGATAATGACGGCAAAGAGAACGATTTGTTTTTATTGGGAGATAGAATTGAAGAAGGTGAAAAACGCTACACCTCTACCGAGCATATTGAGGATTATTATGCCCTGGCCGAGAAGACAGGCGATACTGATGAGGTCGATGGTTCAGAATGGGCGTTGGATTGGCTATTTGAAAATGCCCTTGTATTTGAAAATGGTGAATTGGTGAGAATTAATCGCGGTATGAGAGAGGTATATGACCCTGCCGGCGGCGAAGACAAAATAAGTTTCGATGCCGACGATACCTTTGCTACCGATGCTTACAGCTGGTTTATTAGTAGTGTGGGTTGCGAAAAGATAGTTGAAAAAGCAAGAGAAAGAGGAATCGAGAATCCAAAGAACCTGCCCTATAAAA
>DAOWKH010000016.1 GCA_030639955.1 Candidatus Omnitrophota bacterium
TCCACCCGCTCCTCCGACTATACCGAATTCATGCTGAATATTAACAATCTTAGAGCGCGATTTATTTATAAAGTCGGCGGCGGCGGCATAACTTTCTTTATCATTTTGAGCAATCTGAAATACTACCTTTGAACCATAACTATAACTTGCCCCATTATCGTTGATTGCTATCAGCTCTGATTTTATCAGAGGATTGAATCTGTCTAAGGCGTTGGTTAAATCCCTGGTAAAGGTAGCGATGCCGCACTCGCGGGGAGGATAGGTGCTCACATAGATTACCCGCGGCTTATGAATGCTCTCTTCCAGAGCTTTAATCCCTCTGAAGTCCATCTACCTCTCCTTATAGGTGTACCCGCCTATCGGTCATCCTTATCTCTAATTCCTTGTGCATCTCTTCCTTGGCGTATTCATAAATTCTTAGATGCTTCACCGCGGTAATCGACCATTTTATCTCGTTAGTTACATACTTCTGGGCCTGTTCGGCATAATGTTTTCTTAATTTATCATTTCCCATTAGTCCGACGATTGCCCGTTCAAGTTCGTAATCGTTGTCCGGCGGGACAACAACTCCCGCTTCGCTTTGCTCTATCTGAGATTTTAATCCCTCCAAGGCAGTTACTATTGCCGGCACACCTAAGGCAAAGGAGTGGGCCAGATTCCCTGATTGGGAGGCCTGGCTATAAGGAAGGATTAAGAGGTCGAAAGCGGAAAGAACCTGGTCATATCTCTGAGGGGTAAAGCTCCCCATTATCACCTTGATTCTGTTTTTGTATTTTGATTCCTCAATTGCCTTTAGCACCTTTGGTTTGGTTATCTGCCCTCCGGCTGAACCCAGACGGGCATCCCCGGCAACTACCAAATAAACATCCTCGCCCATCTTCTCGGCCATTTTGTCCCATAATCTGATCAACCTCTCAATTCCCTTATTGGGTTCCCACCAACCAATTATCCCTACCACCTTCTTGCCCTCTAAACCTAATATCTTCTTGGCGTTCTTGATTGGCTTTACCTCTTTTGCCCCGTGGGCGATAACATAGACATTGTTAGGAACCCGACCAATATTTAAGGGAAGATTTGTCCATTGGTATTCCTCGTGGACAATACCGGCATTTATAAGTTTCAAAGATATATCGGTAAAGAACCTCTGCCCGCGGTCTAAAGTAGTGGTTATGCTATGAAAGGTTATTACCACCGGGAAATTCACCTCCACGCGCCATTTGAACAAAGCTCGCAGCAGACCGGCTGAATAATCGTTGTTTCCGCGCACATATAGACCATACTCGTGCTGGATATGCACCACATCGGGCTTTATTTTGCTTACTGTATCGTATAAAACATCGTCAAGATTGCAGGATTTAGTATCCAACACCGGATAAACATTATCTTCTTTTTTTGCCCCTCCATCAGTGTGACAGATTATAGAGACCTCGCTTCCTAAATTGCGGATAGCCGAAACCAATTCTTGCGAATAAGTAGCAATCCCACAGGCCCTTGGTGGCCATGAACTTACCCAGGCAATCTTCATTTTTACTCCTCCAATGACACCACAATTTAGGCGACTGTAAGAAGACTAAATTGTATGGTGGAATTGCCCCCACCGTTTTGTTTCGCTCCGCCTGAGGCGGACGAAACAGTGGGGGTAAATTCAACTAAGGCTTTGCGAAGCACTTCCTGCTCCGCAAAGCCAAGTTTCATTTATTATACCCTAAAACCTCAGGATTGTAAAGTAAATTTTCTATATTCTTCTTTAAGTTGCTCGAGAGGTTTTTTGTAATAAACTGGATTATCTATCTCTTTGACAGCGGGAATTTGTTTAACCCTGAGATTCCGGTATCCTTTAATTATATCCTTATAGGGTTTAGGTTTACCATCGGCTTGAAAAAGCCCGAAACTTCTTTCATGAATCGCTTTATCAAACGGCGGCTGATTAAAAATAGTCGGGTCATAGTCCGAATAGCACCAGAGCATTGCCCCCAGCGCCCCGCTTTCATAAAGCCCCCTTAGCGAGGTGTCAAAATAATTGCTTGCCTCCCTTGAAGAACCCGTTGTTGTGCTCAAACCAAATTCTGTATGCATCACCTTTGCTCCGGACATCCGCGCAATCAAACGGTTTGTAAAGCCGGCTATCTTCCCGTCTAAGGGGTTGTCTGCCCATTTAGCATAGATTGAATAACTGTGCATTGAGAGAAAATCGCAGAACTCGGCTAAATCCTCCGGCCAAAATCCTCTATCCTCTTCAATATTCTTCAGATGAAGCCCTAAGGTAATCGGATGGATATTATCTACTGCCTTTATTTTGCTAACAATAAATCTCAACCATTTTCTCGCTTGCTGGCGACTGGCCGGTCGGACAAAATTGTCAATCTCGTTTGCCAGGTCATAGCCAAAAAGCGCCTTTTCCTCTTTAACAGAACCGGCAATCGTCTCTGCCAGGCAGCAGGAGGCGGTTAAAATCTCTTCATCCTGGTAAATATTGCGACCAGCCAGCCAGTCGGGCGCCCAATTTGCTCCACTCATATGCCCGACAAACAAAGTGAGCAGTATCTTCAACCCGCATTCCCGGGCAATAGTAAACACCTCAATTAAATTAGCAATCGCCTGTTGATTTATTTTATTGGCACTTGGTTGAAAATCCTCCCAGAGAAGAAAGAGGCGCACAATCTCGAGACCAGCAGAGCTTATTCGCTCAAAATCCCTTTTTACCTCTTCTTTGTCAAAATCCTTCCACCAAAACATCCCTTTCTTGGCCGGCCAGTAGTTTACTCCTAACAAAAATTTCTGCATAATATCTTCTCATACACTTTTTCATATTTCTCTACCATACACTCCACAGTAAAATTTTCTTCTACTCTTTTGCGGCATTCTTCCCGCGAGATAAAAGGAATTTTATCTAAAGCCGCTACTGCTTCATTTACAGCGTGAACCAATATCCCTGTTTTCCCATCGGTGATAACCTCCCGGCAGGAGCCCAAATCCATTGCAATTACCGGCACTCCGCAAGCCATCGCCTCCACGAGCACCAGGCCAAATCTCTCCGGAATGGTATTCAAATGCAAAAGAGCGTAAGCATCCTTAAATAATTCATTGCGTTCTTTTGGACCCACCGGCCCAATGAATTTGATAAGTTTGTTATCGATAAACGGCTTTACTTTCTGTTTGAAGTAATCTTTATCCTGAATAATGCCGGCGATGATTAAAGGACGTTTGCTTTTTTGGGCAGTGGCTATCGCCAAATCTACGCCTTTATCGGGATGAATCCTCCCTAAAAATATCAGATTTTCTCCTCCTTTTTTATAAAATGTAAAATCGGCAAGCCGAATTCCATTATAGATTGTAGCCAGATAATTTAAGCCGGGGGCGCGGTCAGCGTCGCTAATAGAGACAAAATAGTTGTCTCTATATTTCTGATACACCGGCATAATTTGGGGAGAAGAAAAACCGTGAATGGTGGTAAGTATGGGGGTGGAAATCAGGCGGGAATAGGTAAGCGGAAAAAAATCGTAGTGATTATGGATGAGGTCAAATTCATCGGCTTTCTCAAATAGATGAGAAATGTGCAGACAGCGGCATACATCCGGGTTAACCGATTTATCTTCTTCATATCCTTTTTCAATAACTGCTTCTAATTTCGCTTTGGTAATTGAGTCCCTGGTAGCAAAAAGGGTTACATCCCATCCGCGTTCTACTAACCCTTCGACAATATTGCTTGCCACTGTCTCCCAGGCACCGTAAGTCCGCGGCGGTGTGCGCCAAGCCACCGGCGAAAGAATAGCAATTCTTTTATCTCTCATAAATTTATCCCATACACCACAGAATAAATTGGCCCTTCGGGTGTCAACTTGCTTTGGATAAGTCCTATTTTATCCACCCTTAATTTAGATGATAAAGAGGTATCCCCTTCTTCTCCAATCTTTTTAATAAACCCTCTTTTAACCCGTCCTAAAGTTAGATGCGGATGAAATTTTCTTTTCTCCACAGAAAATCCAATCTTTGCTAATTCTTTTTCTAATTTTTGCTGAAGAACAATAACTTCTTTTTCGGGGCTTAATCCCAACCAAATTACTCGCGGGGCTTTCAGATTAGGAAATACTCCTAAGCCACCAAAGCTAATCAAGAAAGGAGAAGTGCCTGGCACTGCTCTTTGCATCGCTTCTTTTATCAAAGGAATTCTTTGCTCATCAACCTCTCCCAAAAAATTTAAGGTAAGATGGATATTCTGGGGTTTGACCCATCTTATTCCCTTTAGCGCCCTAAATTTTTCCTGCAGTTCAGTTAGTTCCTGCTGAAGTTGCGAATTCAAACTGATAGCAATAAATAGACGCACTGTACACTATGAGTGAGGCGAAACCTCACTCAAAATTTCTATAGCCGACTCAGCGGCTTTCTTTTTTATCTCTTCCCGACTACCCTCAAAATTAAACTCTTTAGATATATCCCCTTGAGTAGAAGAAACAGCAATATAGACCAAGCCAATCTTATACCCCTTCAACCTACGCGGTGCAAGTGGGTCCTCGCCCTCGGGGTAAGATGGACCGGCAATGCCGCTAACCCCTAAACCAATATCTGCTCCTGCCAGCTCTTTAACCCCGCGCGCCATTGCGAGGGCAACCTCCGGGCTTACACTGCCAAATTGCTCAACTACCTGCGGCGGGATTTTCAACAAAGAGAGCTTTGCCTCTTTAGAATAGGTAATTATCCCCAATTTAAAATATTGCGAGCTCCCCGGTCTGTTGGTAATCAAATGCGAAATTAATCCGCCGGTGCAGGATTCGGCTATGGCGAGAGTCTTTGTCATTCGCATTACGAGGCGAAACCTCGGGGCGAAGCCCTTCGGGCGAGGTTTCGCCTCGAGCAGAACCTTATATTATTCTCACTATCACTTGCATAATAGCATTGGTCACTAACCCGGCAAAGATGTCGTCTAACATTATCCCTTTACTGCCTTTTAATTGCTCAATCTTTCTTATTGGTCCTAACTTAACAATATCAAAAAAACGAAATAGAAAAAAAGCGATAATTATTAAAAATAATTTGGGAGGAATTAAAAATAAGGCGATTAACATTCCTGCAAGTTCATCGATTACTACATAGGGGGGATCTTTTTTCCGGTATATTTCTTCTGCCTTTGTGCAGACCAAAAATCCCAGTCCTATAACCGCCGCCGTAATTATTGAATATAAAACCTTATTTTGATTGGCGAGCAAATAAATCAGCACGCCGGCTAAACTCCCCCAGGTTCCCGGAAAAAAGGGCAAATAGCCGAGGTAAAAAACAGAAGAGGTTAGTTTAATTAAGCGCATTTTTATTTCAGTAGTTCTTTGTTTTTCCATAAATAAGAAATTCCTGAACTCAGTGTAAGCGTGGTAGTGATCAACATCAAGATATAGATAATCAATTTGCTCATTTGCTCAAGATTGGCATTCCAGAGATTAAATCTCTGCCCCATTGAGCGCCCAATTAGAAACAGAAGAATAAAGAAAATGGCGGCCATCTGAGAAACTGTTTTGTGTTTTCCTCCTTTGCCTGCGGCCAAGGCCTGTCCCTGAGAAAGAGCAAATATGCGCACGCCGGTGATTATAAACTCCCGGCTGATTATCAAAATTACCATCCAGGCCGGGATTATCTTTAGCTGGACAAAGCACAGAAAGGGGGCTAAAACCAGAATCTTATCGGCAATCGGGTCGGCTATTTTGCCAAAATTGGTAATCAGATTTCTCTGGCGGGCAATCTTGCCATCATAATAATCGGTCAAGCAGGCAAAACCGAAAATCAATAAAGCAAGAATTTTAGCAAAAGGGCTGGGTAAAAAGAGAAAAAAGATAAACAGAAAGGTAAGAAAAATGCGCGAAATGGTTAATATATTGGGAAGATTCATAGGAATGCCTTCACCACCTGCGGGTCAAATTGGATGCCGCTATTCTTTTTTAATTCTTCATTTGCCTCTTCTATTGTAAATGCCTTACGATAAGGGCGGGTCGTAGTCATTGCGTCATAGGCATCGGCAACTGCCAATATGCGGGCGATTTTGGGGATGTTCTGGCCGGCCAATCCTTTGGGATAGCCGCGCCCATCCCAGCGCTCGTGATGATGCAGCACACCGGCAATAATATCTTTATCCAAGTCGCGTATCTGGCCAATAATCTCAGCGCTCTTAGATGGATGCTCTTTAATAATTCCATATTCCTCTTCGGTTAGCTTGGATGGTTTATGCAAAATAGAATCAGAAATGCCTATTTTCCCTACATCGTGCATCAAGCCGGCGTAATGCACTTTTTCCTCTAACTCATACACACTGCGAAAAGGTGCGGCATTTTTTAGCTTCTCAGTAATCTCCTCGGCATATTGGGTAACTCGTTCACTATGCCCTTTAGTATAAAGGTCTTTTGCCTCTGTGGCCTTAGCTAATGCCCCGATAGCATCAACAGTTAAATCGTCTTTTTCCTTCTGGAGTTGCAGGTCATCAACTACCGTCGCCGTGTGATTAGCTAAGGACTGCAACAAATCAAGGTCTTCCTGAGTGTACATATTGCCGGAAGCTCTATTCCCTAAAATCAATCCGCCGGCCAATTTATCTTTATAAAAAGAAGGGATACAGGCATTAGCATTCAATCTTTCCATCTCGTCTATTGTCTGCCTCATTTTCTTTCTTTCCTCTTTTCTTTTAGTAAAATCTTCGCTCTCTAAACGATATTTTAACTCTTCATAAATCACCGGCTCTTCGTATTTATTGAGCCAATGAATTAAGCCGTTATTACTCTTAATCTCCTCAATCTCTATTTTTCTTTTTCCTTTACTAATTTTTATTTCAAATCCATCCCTCTTTCTGTTTTTGATAAAGAGCGCTGTGTGGTCAGGAGCAAGTGTATCTGAGATTACCTTTGCGGTCATTACCAATAAACTGCGCAAACTTTTGACCTTGCCTAATTCTTTGTCGGCGGCTTTTAGGGCATCGCGATATTCATAGCGATGATGAAAAATAAATCCCTCTACAAATTTTTGGAGCAGAATTTGCAAGGGGTGAAAGGTAGTGGTGATGATGAGAACAGAAATTAAGGATAAAACCCATTGATGCCCGGCAAAGGTCTTGGCAAAATACTGCTGTCCGGCAAAAGTAACCAACGCCACTATCCCGACCATAAATCCGCCTAAAATCCCATATATCATTGTTTTCCGGACAGTAATATAGATATCCATAAGGCGATAGCGAAAGATAGCCCAACCCATAATCCCGATGCCTACAGAAACTAAAATGTTTCCTATAGGTGGCATAGGAATATTAAAGCATAGTGGATAATTAGTAGCTCCCCCGCCAAAGCCCAATAATGCTCCTAATATTACATATTTAATCTGAAGTATCTTTACTCCGGTTGATCTTTTATAGCCTTTAAACATAATAATGATAGCATAAGCTATGCAACTAAAATATACTAACAAAAGAAAGGGGAAATAAGCAATGCCGGCATCGGGCCAATATCTAAAAAAGAGCTTAGGAGAAACGCTCTTTACAAATAGTGGTGTAAAGTTAAGAATAAAAAAAATAGAACTGAGGATATAAGCAAAAATAAGAATTTTTCTTTTTTTTCTATGGAGACCGAGGAGGCTGAGTACAAAATGTAAATATGTGGGAGGAATAAAAATCGCCCCTGCCGTAAGAGCCCGAGACCAAAAGAGTGCCTGAGATTCATATGTAGAAATTTGCAAAAAGAAATAACCATAGCTCCAAATACTAATGAATACAGTCGTGAGACCATAATATCTATTTACAACTCCTCTTTTATTTTTAAAATAGATAAAAATTCCGAGAGCTGAAGTTGCAAGACCATTAATAAGTCCACTTAAAGCATAAAAATTCATAGTTTTTTATCTCTTCGCAAAACAATACTGCATCACTTTACTATGCTGAGGGACAATTTGTAAATTCTCCGGCAGGAAACCGGCGTCAAGAAAAATTTTCTTGAACTCATCTTCTGTTCTATAAATAAGGTCCCATTCTGTTGCCCATTCCATCAGTCCTGCAGAAGAATTGCTGTATTTATCTCTGACATTTGAAACCAAAATCACGACTATTCCGTTTTTCTTGAGAAGTTTTTTAAGATTACTGGCTAACCTTACACCAACCCTTTCATCTAAATAACAAAATAAGCCAGCAGAATAAATTAAATCATAATCCCTGGAGATTTCTTGTTTAATATCTTTCTTTAATGCAAGACGAATAGCATTTTTTTGAAAGAAATTAACATTACTGGCGTTATTTAAGAGTTTTTTTGCGTAATTAATAGCTCTAATATCAAAATCATAACAATCAAAAATTACCTTTGAAAAATGTCTCTCAGAATCTGTCTCTAACAGTTCTTTAATTACTCTTGCCGGACCAGATGCCAAGTTCATTATGCGAATATTTTGGTTTTTATGAGTTTTTACAAAATCAAGAATGATTCTTTTAAAATCCTCTTTTCTCTCGCGGGTGGCTTTTGAAGCAGTCATTTGCTGAAAGTAATGGTCCCATAATCCGTCAAAACCGGTTGTGCGGGGTTGATTTTGATAGATAGCATCTATAATTTTAAAGTCCCCGGCGTATCCAAAGGGTTTTTCGAAGACCTGTTTCGGCAACTCTCCGTATAGAAAATATCGTCTATATCTCTTCTCAAATATTTTTTTTAGCTTATATACTTTTGACTCAGATTTCTCTATATTCTCCTTTTCAAATTGCAGAATATCCAGAGATATTTGCTCCACGGTTGAATTGAATATTTCTTGAAATTTCGGCCGATCATCAGGATATTTTGATAAATGCGCTTGTAATTCTTGACTCAATTTAATATAATCTCTCACTTTTGAAAATAAACTTGGATTTGTAGATCTCATCTATTTCAAAACCCCCTTTACCTTATCCACTAACTCTGTAATTTCAAACGGCTTATAGATATAAGCGACAGGTTTTAAGGTCTCTGCCCTTTGTTCAATCTCTTCATCAGCATAGCCGGTGATAAAAATAACCGGAATTCTTTTAAGCCCTCTTTTCTCTAAATTTTCATAGATAGCGTTAATTGTCTCGATTCCATTCATCCCCGGCATTCTGACATCAGCAACTATTAAATCAAAATTCTCTTCCTCAACCATTGCTAATGCATCCTGCCCATTTTTGGCAACAAAAGCTGCAAAGGCATTCTTCTCCAGCAATTTTCTAAGCGACCTGATAATTAACTCCTCATCATCAATCACCAAAATATTCTTTGCCATTTTTGAGCCCCCCTTTACTACCCCCTGCATACATAGGTAGTTGAACTGTAAATATAGAACCCTTATCGGGTTCGGATTGGACCTTAATCAGGCCATTGTGTTTTTCAACAATTGCCTGGCAGATGGAAAGGCCAAGGCCAACTCCCTTTCCTACTTCCTTTGTAGTAAAAAATGGGTCAAATATCCTTGGGATTACCTTTTTTGGCATCCCTACGCCTTCATCTTTAATTTTAATTTTTATCCAATCACCACTTTTTGAAAGGGATATATATATCGCGCCGCTTTTTTTTATCCGCTTGATAGCATCCCTTGCATTTAGGACAATATTTGTCACTATCTGCTCTAATTCATTATGGTTGCCATAAACCGGATAAGCATTCTCTTTGACCTCGCTGATTATTTCAATATTCTCTTGTTCTAATTGATAGCCAAGAAAAGAAACTACCTTCTTGACAACATTTAACAAATCTATCTCAGATACTTCACTGGATTCTAATGGCTTTTTGGCATAAGTCATCAATTTCTGAACTATCGTCCGGCAACGCTTGCTCGCTTCTTCAATGAGCTCAAGAGATTCTTTTGAATCCGTATCAAATGAGTTAGCAGTTGTTAAGAGCATCTGAACATTGGTCAGTATTGCTGTCAAGGGGTTATTTATTTCGTGAGCCACGCCCCCGGCCAATGTGCCTACAGTGGCCAATTTTTCTGCCTGGATAAGCTGTTTTTGCACCTCTACTAATTTCTGCGTCCTCTGCCTAACCTGCTCTTCTATATTTTCATAGAGCAAGGAGTTGGATATGGCGATGCTGGATTGATTTTTCAATGTTGTCAAAAAATGAAAATCTGCCGCACTATAACGCCTTAAGCTTGCCTTTTTGCCTAAATTGATTATTCCTAATAATTTTTCATTCAAAACTAAGGGTATAGCCACAATGGCTTCGGTTAGTCCAAAATAATCCTTTGCCTTTTCTCTGACAGGGGCATACGCCGGGTCTATGTCAATGAATTTTCTATAGGCAATTTTATCATTTTTAGACAACCATTGCAAAAATGAATTCTCGCCTTCCAATTCTACAACTTCTTTGGACTTATCTACCAGATTTACTAATTTGTAATTTCTTTTGTCTTCATTATAAATAAAGATATCGATTCGTTGGGGATATAAGGTCTCTGCAATCGCATCCTCTATGCGCTGGCTGAGTTTATTAATCCCTTTTAAATGAATTAGGTCTTCTACAAATCTACTTGAAATATCTTCTAAGTTATACTTCCGCCTCTGGAAGAAGTGGTCTATTCTCGGCTGGATCACCCGTATGTAAAAGACGAGTGATAAAAAACTAACCATCCAAAATCCAAATTGCAATGTAGTAGTTTTTCTTATATATGGGAAAAACCACCTATAGATAAAAAAAATGGGGATAATTATAAAAGAGAAAGACAAAATCCACAGCGCCGTTTTGTGAATAACGGTCTCTATGTCAAATGCTTTGTGCCTGATAATAGAATAAGCCAAAAGTGATGTAAAGATAAACATTGGGGCAAAACCGAACGGGTATATAGGCACTGTCCAAACCTTGGCGATATAATCAACCGAAGCTATGAAACCAATCATAAAACCGATAATTATCGTCAAAACCTGAGTCTTTTTTATCGCTATTTTTTCCCGTTTATAGGCAAGCCACAGGTTAGCCTGAATCGCAACAAATAGTGTTAAATAAAAAAACAGAAAAAATAAATTTAATGGCTTATAATGCGGGTAATATCCCCAAAAATAGAGTTCCGGCGATGTAATAAATTTATCCGTTGTAAGAGCTAATAGATAAAAAATGTATGATAAAAGGAAAACGCCGATTACAAAGTTGCGCTGTTCTTTTAAACGGCCGGATGAAGCCACTGAAAATAAATATGCGCTTGGCATTATACTGACTACGCCGAAAAATGTGAAGTATTTATACCAGAGTAGAGCTGTCTGCGGATTATCCGAAAAATAAACAAAACCCGTTGTAAAAAGCCATAAACTCAAACTTGCGCAGAGGAGAAAAAATGCCACATTCTTTATCAACTTTTTCGCCTGGAAAAGTATGAACAAACCTATCGAAAAAATAAGTATGCTCACCACCATCACTGGTATAGCGTGTGGATTATAGCGGTAATTCGATAAACCGAATAATTGCTCAAGCATTTCTTGCGGCCTTTTTTATTTCCTCAATATCCTCTTTTTCGATTGAACGCTCGGCCCAGAAAAATGGGGCTAACTCA